>CAZJMZ010000001.1:0-36843 GCA_964547115.1 uncultured Anaerolinea sp.
CGAAGTGGCCGGTGATCGAGGGCATCGCGGTTGTACAGCGGATCGGGAAGTTATATCCGAAGACGCCAACGGTGTTGATCGCCTGCACGGCTGCGCACCGCGATACGGGTGTTTTTGAGGCTGCTCGATATGGTATCGACCGGCTTAAGGAGATCGTGCCGGTGTGGAAGAAAGAAGTCAGCCCGGATGGGCAGTATTGGGTTGAAGGGGATTACACGCCCAAGCCCGGTGAGTGATGAGGTTGTGGCTTGGGCTGGGCGAGCGGTTTGTGAGCAGAGGCAGGCTGGGGCGAGTCAGAGGCGGGGGACCATTTGGGGGCGTGTCTTGCAGGGGATTTCGGGGTTGTAGCACTGCGAAAGTCCAATTTGGTATTGTGAGGAGCGCATGGAAAAGGTAGTTATTACTGGCATGGGGACGGTGAACCCGCTGGGGTTGACGGTGGAAGAGAGTTGGCGCAATGCGGTGAATGGAGTTTCAGGCGTGGGCCCCATTACATTGTTCGATTCGGCGCCATTGAATGTGCATTTTGCGGCTGAGGTGAAGAACTTTGAACCGGACAAGTACATGGACCCGAAAGAGGCCCGACGACGCGACCGGTTCGAGCAGTTGGGTGCGGCTGCGGCGAAGATGGCGCTGGAGGCTTCGGGGTTGGAGATCACCGAGGCGAATTCCGGGCGGACCGGGGTTCTGGTTTCTTCGGCGATCGGGGGCATCAAGTCACTGAGCGATGCAGTCATCACGAATTACACAGAAGGCCCGCGTCGGGTGAGCCCGTTCCTGATCCCCATGTTGATGCCGAATGGTGCGGCCGGAATGATCGCGATCGATCATCAGATCAAGGGGCCCTGTTTTTCAGTGGCTTCGGCCTGTGCTTCGGGATGCGATGGTATTGGCACGGCCTTGTTGATGTTGAAGGCCGGGATGATCGATGCGGCAGTGACAGGCGCCGCAGAGATGACCATCTGTTCGGTGGGTGTGGCAGCCTTTGACCGGGTGGGAGCCATGTCGCGTCGTAATGATGATTATTCGATGACGCCTCAGCCGTTCGATAAGAATCGTGATGGTCTGGTGATGGGGGAGGGTGCGGCAGTGCTGGTGCTGGAGCGCGAGTCTTCGGCCAAAAAGCGTGGCGCGAACATCCTCGCTGAATTGGCCGGTTATGGAGCCACGGCAGATGCCTATCACGTGACAGCGCCGCACGAACATGGCGCGGGGGGCGCAGCCGCAATGCGTATGGCGTTGGATTCGGCGCAGGCTAATGATGATGAGTTAGGCTATATCAGCGCGCATGGTACCGGGACGCCTTTGAATGATCAATCTGAGACCCGGGCGATCAGGGCAGCGTTCGGCGAGCGAGCCTACCAGATCCCGATCTCCTCCACCAAGTCGATGACGGGGCATATGATGGGCGCTACTGGTGCGTTGGAGGCGGTCTTTTGCGTGCAGGCAGTGCGCGAAGGCGTCCTGCCGCCAACCATTCATTATGAAACGCCCGACCCCGAGTGTGATTTGGATTACATTCCCAATCAGGCCCGTGAGAAGAAGATCAACCTGGCGATCAGCAACGCCTTTGGTTTTGGCGGGCATAATGCAGTGTTGGCAATCCGCAAATACTCGTAGGCAAACTGCCTGGAACGCAGATCAAAAGCCGACCCATAGCAGGGGTCGGCTTTTTGTGTAGTAGGCGGCCTGGTTGAATATTAGTGTTTGTAGAAATCAGCAGGGAAGTCAGGCGGCTGCAAGAAGCTGAGCAGCCCATGGGTGTGGATGGGATGCGTGGCCGGCTTTTCGAACCAGACCAGTAACAGGCTGATGCCAAGTCCCGCCATGCCAAGCCATTGCCAGCCTGTCAGCGTTTCACCAAGAATAAGATGACTGAAGAGCACGGCCACCAGTAATTCTCCCAAGCCGAGTATGGCGGTCTGCATGCCACCGATATGCTTGACGCCGGTGAACAGCAAGACCCGCGAGAGGAAGGTCACCAGCGTGAGGCCCAGCACCGGGAGCCAGTTGGGCGTTGCCGTGGGTATGGAACGGTCGAAGATGAGGTAGGCAGGGATCACAATAATACTCATGGCAAAGAGTGTGTACATGGCCACGGTCGGGGCGGGCACATCGAACAGCACGCGCTGATTGACAGGAATATGAAAAGCATACAGCGCAGCGGCGATAAGCATGAAGGCCACGCCCCACATATCGATCGAGACTGCAGCAGTGCGGGTAAGTAGAAAAGCCGAAAAGCCCGCGATCACCATGCGGCCCACGGTGAGGCGCGAAGGCGTCTGGTGGTCCAGTCGCAGCCACAGCGCTACAAAGAATGGGTAGAGTGCGTACAGCATCTGCGCTACACTGGCATTCAAACGGCTCAAGCCCATGTAATAAAAGATCGATCCCAGCCCATTGATCCCACCTGCCAGCGCACAGCCCAGCAGGCCCGCCGGGTAAATATATAACGCCTTGCGATTAAAGATGGTCATGATGGCGAGCAACAAGATGGCGGCCATGCCTGTTCGAACCGCCACCACAGCCAGCGGTGAGAATTGTCCTGGTCCCATGGCGGCTTTGCCGAATACGGGCGCCAGCCCCAGAAAGAACGCTGAGACGAGCGCCGCACTGATCCCCGTGAATCGGACTTTTTGTTGCATTTGGTTGCTTTGCCTTGAAAAAAGATTGGACACGCCGCTTCCTGCGCCCGACCGGCTGGTTCGTGAACCTGAACCTTTACCTGACCTTGCGATGCTTCACCGTGTCCAATGGTAGTCTGCGGCACCTTGTGGGCGCGGCAGTGTAAAAGGCTTTGATACCCAAAGTATACTATCGAATAAGCGAGCGGACCTCTTCCAGAAACTCATCATTCAGAAAGTCGCCCTTCATCATCAGTGACTGGATCTGTCCCTGCAGGCGGCTTTTCTCATCCACTGTCAGTTCTTTGGCGGTGGCTACGATCACCGGGATGTTGGCGGTCTCGTTTTTACTGCGCAAGGCATCAAGCACGGCAAAGCCATCCACTTCGGGCATCATCAGGTCAAGGATCACAAGGTCGGGCAGTTCACGCGAGATGAGATCGATGGCTTCCTTGCCGTTGGTGGCTTCGAAGATCTCGAAATCACCCTGCGATTGTAGAATGCGGCGGATCAACCGGCGCGCTTCAGCGGTGTCATCCACCACGGCCACGCGGGGGAACCGATTCGGCGTGACGTTATTAAGCGCCGAGAGCAGGCCTTCCTGCGGGGTGGGGGCTTCCTCCTGCTTTTCGCGCAGATCCACATCGCGGGTCCAGCCTTCGCTGAAGAGGAACTGCTCGGCAGGCAGCGTGTGCCCGGTGCAATTGACCACCACAGTATCGGTCGGTTTGATGATGCCCGCCCGCACCAGTTTGAACAACCCGGCAAAGGCCACCCCTGAGGCGGGCTCAGCTGAAATCCCCTCCATCTTGGCCAGCACATGCATGGCCCGGAAGGCGTCTTCGTCGCTGACGCTTTCGAACACCCCGCCTGTCTCATTGACCTGTGAACGCAACATCGTATAGGTGCGGCCGGGGTCGCCTGTGGCGAGCGTTTCGATGCGTGTCTTGGGGGAAAGCACGGGCTCAGCTTTTTCGAGTCCCTTGCGCCAGCTCAAAACCATGGGGGCACACCCATCCACTTGGATCGGCACAATGGCAGGAATGCGGTCGATCAGCCCCAGTGCCTTCAGTTCCTTGAAGCCTTTGTATACGCCCAGCGGACCCATCCCGCCACTGATGGCCTGAATATAGTAATCGGGCGTGCGCCATTTGGGCCTTTCCCTGGTCGAACCGGCGGCCGGGCCAAGGGTGAGCGTCAATTGCTCGGCGATCTCAAAGGCGATCGTCTTCATCGCTTCCACAGCGGTGACGGTGCGGGCGCCCATATCCTGATACAACCCGCGTTGGCGGGCGAATTCGGCTGCAACTTGCTTGGCCTGATCATAAGACCCGGTGATCTTTACCACCTGACTGCCATACAAGGCAATCTCGCGCATCTTCACCCCCGGCACCAGGCTGGTGACAAATGCCCATAGCTTGATCCCTGCCCGGGCCGCGTACGCGGAAAGTGCAATCGCCACATTCCCCGTGGAGGCAGCCACCATCTCGGTCACGCCGCCCTCTTTGAGTGCGGCAATGGTCACCGAAGCCTGTCGGTCTTTGAACGAGGAAGTAGGACCCTGGCGTTCGTCCTTGATATACAGATTGGGGAGCCCCAGCATCATGCCGAGATTGGCGGCCTGGATCAGGGGGGTACCGCCCTCTCCCAGGCGCAGGCTGGGGTTGGGATTCTTGATAGGCAGCAGTTCGCGGTACCGCCACAGATCGAAGGGCCGGTCTTTGATGGCGGAGGGGAATGTATTGGCTACCTCCTCCAGATCGTATTGCGCTTCGCGCCACTGGCTGTTGCATTGCGGGCAATGCATGGAACTCGGGTTGAACGGTGCGGCGTGTCCGCAATCGAGACATTTAATGACAAAGGACATCAGGGTCTTCCCTTTAGGGTATGGGTCAAATCGGTTTACCCGATCCGTTTTAGGGCTTCTTCTATGCTGGCGATCAACTCGCCGGTAGCCAGGGTGCCTTTGGTGATCAGGCGCTGGCCATATTCTGCCAATTGTTTTTGCTGGTCGCTGCTCAGTCCGTCACCGCTGACCACCAGTACGGGCAGGTCGTGCAGGTCAGGGGTGGCGCGCAATTTCTCTAGAATGGTGAAACCATCCATATCTGGCATGAAGATATCGAGGATAACGGCTTGCGGGCGGGGTGTGCTATTGAGCGCCTCCCAGCCTTTGCGCCCGCCCTCGGCCAGAATGGGATTATACCTGCCCTGTTCGCGAAGGATCTTTTCGATCAGGCGCAGGTCGTTGGGGTCGTCATCGATGACCAGCACTTCATGGATGTCGCCGTTCTTGTTGAGCCGGTTGACCGAGTTGACCAGGTCTTCTTCGAGGATGGGTTTGACGAGGTAGTCTGAAGCGCCGAGGTTGAAGCCTTTATCTGTCTGTTCGATGATGGAACAGATGACGACAGGCACCTGCCTGGTTTCAGGGTCAGTTTTGAGCGTATTGAGAAGCGTCCAGCCATCCAGGTTGGGCATCATAATGTCAAGCGTCACTGCGTGCGGTTTGAGTTCAAGGATCTTGGCGCGAGCTTGCGAGGCATCGGTCAACGCGACAACGTAGTAGCCCTGCGGGTTGAGGTAGCGCTCATAGAGGCTGATGACCTGCGGGTCGTCGTCGATGGCCAGGATGATCTTGCGGTCCTGCGGAATTTCCTCCACTGGCTGGTGGAACAGCGGCAGCGTGAACCAGAAGGTGGAGCCTTTGCCTTCGGCGCTGGTGACCCCGATGCGCCCGCCATGCAACTGCACGAGGTTGGCGCAGATGGAGAGACCGAGGCCTGAACCGCCTGTCTTGCGCGTGGCCGAACCATCCACTTGCGAAAAGGCCTTGAAGAGTTTGGCCTGGCCTTCTTCTGTGATGCCGGGGCCGGTATCGACCACACGGATGATGGCCTCGGGTTTGCCGTTAGGCCCGGTCTGCACGGCGGACTCAACTGTGATGGAGCCTTCGTCTGTGAACTTGGAAGCGTTCGAGAGCAGGTTGATCATCACCTGGCGCACGCGCATGGTATCGCCGCGCACGGTGGGCATATCGGCCGGGATGCGCTCGACCAGTTGGATGGGCTTTTCTTTCACCAGGCCCTTGGCCGTGGAGAGCACGCTGTGGACCATATCCGAGAGTTTGAGCTCTTCGAAATTGAGTTCCATCTTGCCGGCTTCGATGCGGGCCAGGTCGAGAATGTCGTTGATCAGGCCGAGCAGGTGCTGGCCTGAATTGTAGATGGCAGTGAGATCCTGGTGTTGCATATCGGTCACGGGGCCGTCGATGCCTTTGAGGATCACCCGTGAAAAACCGATGATCGAGTTCAACGGTGTGCGCAGTTCATGGCTCATGTTGGCCAGGAACTGGCTCTTGAGTTGGTCGAGTTCCTGCAATTCCTTAATGAGCTCCTGTGAACGCAGGTAAGATGAAGCGTTATCAATAGCGATGGCGACCTGGTCGGCGAGCGATTGCAGCACTGAGAGTTCGTCCTGGGTAAAGGCATTCAGGTCTTTGGATTGGATGTCGATCACGCCGACCTTGCGCTCTCCCACGCGCAGCGGGATGGCCGCCTGCGATTGCGTATCCAGCAAGAGTGGATTCGGCTGGTAGAGCGGCTCAAGGCGGATGTCGTTCGCGACTCGGGCCTCGCCGGTATCTGCCACCTGTCCGATCAGCGTTTGCGACCCGACCGCCACGCTATACCGCTGCGATTTCATCTTCTCCCCAGCTTCGCCCTTGGCTTCCCGCAGCGTGGCATGGAAGCCGGTCTCATCGATCACGTAAATGGCGGCGAAGTAGAACCCGAAGCGTTCACCGATCAGGCTGACGGTGCGGGTGAAGATGGTGTTCAGGTCAAGCGTGGATGTTACGAGGCGGCCGATCTCTGATGAAGCCGCCAGATAGGTGTTGCGGCGTTGTAAAATATCTTCAGCGTTCTTGCGCTCCGTGATGTCCTGATGTACAGCCAGGAAGCCGATGATCTTGCCGCCTTCATCCAGGATTGGGCTGTTCGTGCCTGCAACAGGAATGAGCGTGCCGTCCTTTTTGCGGTTCATCAACTCGCCGGTGATGGTGCCGCCAGCGAGGAGCGTTTCCCAGAATTGTTTATATCCATCGGCTGGAATCAGGCCAGAGCGAATGATGCGCGGTGTGTTGCCGATGGCTTCACTGGGCTTGTAGCCATAGACCTTCTCGAAAGCCGGGTTGGCATATTGAATGATCCCGTCGAGATCGGTGATGAACACGGCGTTGTCGGAGCGGTCGATGCCCAGTTTGAATTTTTGGATCTCACGTTCCGCCTGGAAGCGTTCGATGGCCGATGAAATTTGTGGTGCAAGCAAACCAAGGATCTCGCGATGCTTTTCGGTGATCCGAGTGGCTGGATCGTAGGTTTGAATGGCGACCACGCCTGAAATGACCTGCTTGGAGCGGAGCGGCACACCCAGCCAATCGATGTTTCGCACGCCGTCGTTAATGATCTCGCCAGAAGCTTCCATTTCGGCATAGATCTCCGGTGTGGTGCGCAGCGCGCGCCCAGTACGGATAATGTAGCTTGTCAGGCCTCGGCCCAATTTGCGGGGAGTCCAGTCGGTATCGTACTCGTCAGCAGCATACGGGAAGGTGATCAGGCCGGAGGCTGCATCGTAAAGCGCCACATAGAAGTTGGAGGCCGGGACCAGGGTCTGGATTGAACCGTGTACGGCGCTTAACAACTCTTCCAGGGTTTTGGAGGTAAGCGCGCTTTCAGAAATTTGGGTGATCGCTGCCTGGGTTAGTTCATTGATCTTGCGGTCGGTAATGTCCTGTGAAGAGCCAGCCAGTTTGAGCGGAGCACCATCCGCGTTTCGTTCCACTTTGTAAGTGGAGCTTACCCAGATCACGCGTCCATCGGCTGTCTTGTAGCGCACCTCGGATGTCGGCCCGCCACTGCTCTCGGATCGACCATTGACGGACTCTTCCACCGCCTTGACAGCCACCGGGATGTCCTCCGCCACTACAAACTTTTCCAGGCTTTGTTGCAGTGCAAACTGGTATCCGCCCTCGCGTTCGACTGAAGTGCTTAACAAGGTGAATAATTCATCGGTGAGGGTGATCTGTTGGGTGGGCCAATCGATCTCGAAGTAACCGATGCGTGCGATCTGCAGGGCTTCTGAAAGCTGGCTCTGGCTCTCAGTAATTTCCTGGAACAGGCGGCGGTTTTCCAATTCTGCTGAGCGCCGCTGCAGCGCGCCGGTGAGGATCTCACCCACAAGCCGCAGCATGTTGATATCTTGTTCGCCCCAGATCTTGGGCTGTCTGACCGAATCAAAACCGATAAAGCCACGTGTCTGGCCGAACAACTGAATGGGCACACAGATGATGGATTGAATGCGCTCACGCAAAAGTTCCTCCCGGTCAACGGCAGCCTCCTCCGGCAGGTTTTTGACGCTGGGAGCGTAGAAGATCTCGCGTTTTTGGAGCCGCGCCATTGTATACGGCAGCACGTTGGTGGGCACATTACGGAAGTCGTTGATAAACGATTCGATGCCCGCATCCACCCATTCATGGGTATTATCCATGGTCTGGCCGTCTTCTGAAAATTGGAAGAGGTAGGCGCGGTCGATGCGCGAGAATTCTGCGATGCGTTGCAGGGCCAGGTTGATCTGGTAATCCACCTCGTCCACTGCCACGTTCACGAAGCCTGAAGAAATCTGGCTGACGAGGTTGTCAATGGCTGCGTTGTATTGCGTATTCTCGAACAGGCGGGCGTTCTGAATGGCGATGGCGGCTTGCGGTGTGAAGGCTTTCACCAGTTCAGCCACCTCCGGGTTGTAGGCATTCGCCTGGTTGTCATCGAGGATCAGGATGCCAATGACATCCGTGCCGGCCAGCAAAGGTGCGCCCAACCATGAGTGGATCGATTCGGTCTCGGGTAGGACTTCCCAGCGACTGTCGTTGTAGGTGTCGCCAATGATGACAATCTCGCGCTGCCGGACAATTTCAGAGATCAGGGCGTCATCTTCGACCCGGCGCAGAAAATACTCTGAAGGGGCCTCGAGTGTTCGGGTGCGGTCCTTGTCTTTGGAGATGCCGCCGATCTGCCTTCGGAGTCCGTCAGCTTCGATCAATTGGATGGAGGCTGTCCGGAATGTGACCAGCTGCGGCAATTGCTCCAGCAGACGGTTCACAACATCGCTCAGGTTGAGCGATGAACTGGCAATTCGTGCCAACTCTGAAAGCGTATCCGCTATCTGGCGGCGGTATTGTTCCTGTTGATACAGACGGGCGTTTTCAATGGCGATCGCTGTCTGGCGGGAGAGGCTGATGAGAAAATTCAGTTCGGCGGGGGTGAACTCCTTGCCTTCGCCAGTGCGCCAGACAGCCATCAGACCAGTTACACGGTCCACTGAAAGGATGGGCACGCCCATGATATGTTCATGTGGAGACAAGGTTGTACCTGCGACCGGGATGGTTTCTGGAATCGCTGCTGCGTCATTCACGATACGCCCGGCCTGGGTTTGAATGATGTTCCCTAAAATGCCTTTGCCTGTCAGAACAGTATCTTGCTTGATGGCTTCTGAATCCAGCCCAATAGCTGAGATGGCTCTCCACTCAGAGTCTTGTGGGTTTGGCAAGTAAACGGCGCTGCTCTCGGCTTGGAGCAGTTCCAGGGCATAGCTGGCGATCTTATCGAGCACGGCTTCGAGCGCGAGGGTGGCCGAGATCTCACGGCCTACTTCAGCAAGCGCGGTCATTTCCTGAGCGCGGCGCTGGGCTTCATTGAAGAGACGGGCGTTTTCCAATGCCAGTGAGAGTTGGTCGGCCACTTGTTGGACGAGCAGTCGCTCTTCGTCGGTCCACACGCGTTGGTTGGAATCGTCGAGGACTTGCAGCGCCCAATCCTCCTGGCCGGATTGAAAGGCGAGTGCGAGAGCGGTATCAGAGACGGGTTGGGCTTTGGCGGGGCGAACTTCGCGCACCCGAGCCGGGCGCTGTATGGTGGGGGAGGCGGTCTCAGCGGAGATCGGTTGCAGGGGTTCAGGAGCAATTTCGGGGGCGGCCTGAAGCGGACGCGAAGCGGAGTCCGCGCCCGGGGTGACAGGCTGTAGATCGTCAAACAGTTTACCGAGTCGTTTGGCGATTGGCTTCTTCTTTGGCATATTCGATCAACTCCTGGGCAAGCACTCGATATTGTTGTGAGCCGCGGCTGGTGGGTTTGTAGTGAGTAATGGGTATGCCGGCGATCGGACTTTCGCGCAGTTTGGTGTCGATTTCGATCACGGCGGTGAAAACGCCCTGCCCAAAGGTGGCCTGCAACTGTTCAAAGATGTTGCGGTGGGTGCGGTTACGGCGGTCCAGCAGGGTGACAAGGATGCGGTAGGCCAGCCCGGGGTTCACTTCCTGGCGAATGCGGCGGATGGTGCCCATCATGTTGCGCAGGGCATAGGCCGAGAAGTATTCGGCCTGGGTGGGGATGATCAGCAGGTCAGCGGCGGCGAGGGCATTGAGGGTGATCGCGCCGAGGGCGGGCGGGCAATCCAACAGGATGTAATCGTAAGGGAGTGGGTTGGCCTGCAGAGCGTTGCGCAACGTGCGCAGATATTGTGTGCGCATCGGCAGGAATTGCTCGGCGGTCTCAATGCGGAAGGATGAGGGTACAAGGTCGAGGTTGCTGATCTCGGTCTTGCGAATGGCAGATGACAACGGCACGTTCTCGATCAATACATTGGCCGAGGTAATGGTTGATTCGCCTGTCTCGAGGCCGAGTGCCAGCGATAGGTTGGCTTGCGGGTCCAGGTCGATCAGTAAAACGCGATAGTTCAACTCGGTGAGGGCTGCGCCGAGCGAGAGCGTGGAGGTTGTCTTAGCGACCCCACCTTTTTCGTTGGACATTGCAATGGTGTATGTCATGGTTTCACCTGCTTGTTCTCATTACTTTTGTTTTGCGGTGCGATCTCCACGCGGCTGGCACCCAGGGCGGTGCGCAATTCATCCATGGCGGTCTGAATCATGGCTTGGGGGTCGTTGTGGCTGCGGATCTTGCTGGTGATCTCAGCGACCAGTCGTTCACGTTCGGCGCGGCTGGTGGTTTCATCGAACAGGCGCGCATTTTCGGCCGCGAGGGCCACGCGCTCGGCCACCGCGCGAATGATATCCAACTGATCTGGATTCCACGGTGCGTCTGTGGGAGCCTGGACGATCAAGCTGCCCAGGACTTCTCCACGAATCGCGATCGGAACCACGGTTCGGCCTGCCCCGGTTTCCCCGGGCTGCTGCTCCTCTGCGACAGGTCGGGGAAGCTTGATAGGCTCGTTCAGCGGAGTGGCGCCAGTGATATTGTAACGGTAGCCGCGCAGTTTGATCTTTTCGGGTAACCGTGACCAAGCCTCACGCATGGTGCGGCGGGTGATCAGTTCGGATTCGGCGAGGGCGCGGCGGGTCTCATCGAAGAGGCGTGCATTTTCGATGGCGAGACTCACCTGGTCGGCGAGCAGGCTGAGCATTTGCACATCTTCGTCTGAGAAGGCGCCGATCTCGATACTTTGCACATCGAGCACGCCTACAATGATATTCTTTGAGATGAGCGGCAAACCCATTTCAGAGTGGGTGTCGGGCAGGTCGGGATTGTTGAAGAAGGTGGCATCGGTGCCCACATCCATGGCGATGCGGGGTTTGGCATTCTGGGCCACATTGCCCACGATACCTTCTGCGCCCACGCGCAGGCGGTGTTTGCGTTCGAGCATGCGCTGGCCGCCGATGCTGTTGGCTGCGCTGAGCACAGCGAACTCGCTGATCTCATCGAGCAGAAAGATGCCGACGTGATAGAAGCCGAACTTTTCGCTGATCACCCTGGTGACCCGTGGCAGCAGTTCGTTCAAGTCACGAATGGCGGTGATGCTTTGGGTCACCTGCGCCAGGGCTTCGAACTGGGCGGCGCGGCGCTGGATGCGGATATTGGCTGTTTCAAGTTCCTGCGTACGGAACTCAAGATCGCTGGTACGGTCGGCCACACGCTTTTCGAGACCAGAGATTGAACTTTGCAATTCGCTGGCCATACTGTTGAAAGTGGCTGCCAGTTCTTCAACTTCATCGCCTGTTACGATCTCAATGCGCTGACTTAGATCGCCGGTGGCAAATCCTTTTGCGCCTGCTGTTAATTTGACGATCGGCTCGGTCAGGGTGTTACCGGCCACATACCCGAAGAATAGACCAGGGATGAGGGCAAAAATGATAACCAGGATGGATTGTGAAACTATGGCGTCCTGCTGTGATGCAATGCTGTTCGCGGACACATCCACGCCCAAAACACCAACAAGTTCGTTGTTGCTGTTCTTGATCGGAGCATAAGCTGTCAGATAAGTCTGGTTGCTTTCAGTGATGATGGCGGGCTCCACGACACCCTCGCTTAAAGTTGCCGTATTGGCAGTGAACGTGTCGGTGGGTGTAAAAGTTGCGCCGAGGATACTATTGCCGCTGGTGTCGACAATATAGCTGAAACCAGTATCCTCCCGGCGCAGGGCGTAAACGCGCAAAATGTCTGTATTGCTGGTTGGCAGTTTAGTGAATTGAGCGAGCAGGGTGGCGTAGCGTGGATCATCAACGGAGGCGATTTGGGAAAGCTCATTACCGTTCTGCTGCAGTGCAACCATTTTTGCAGTGGTCAAAGCCTGGTCTTGAAATCCGCGCAGCAGCTGGCTTTGCAGATTGAGATAGATACCACGTGCTGTTAACGCTGAGACCGTGGCGGAAAGCAGCGTGAAACCAATCACCAACTTGGCGCGCAGGCTGAGTGCTCGCCGTTGGGTCTTTACAGGGGTAGGAGTGTCATTCACCATGAGCCTCTAATTCTCCTGTTGGCCTTCAAATTGGATGATGACTTCAGACCCGGGCAGTGCGCGCCCTAATTCCTCGACGGCCACTTGTAGCACGTTGCGCATATTGATGGATGCGCCGATCTTGGCAGACATTTCACCGATGCGCGCTTCCTTGGCGGCGCGGCGTTGTGATTCTTGCAGAAGGCGGGCATTATCCAAAGCCAGCGCCAAGCGGTCTGACACGGCCTGGGCCAAACTGATCTCATCGGGATTCCAGCGGCGGTGCTTGGGGGCCCTGATGTTGAGCACGCCGATGGTCTGGCCGCGCAAGCGTACCGGGATGGCCATAACGGGGAGATTCTTGCCATTCTCACGGCCATCCACCACTACAACCGTGCCCTTTTCGAGCGCCTGTTGAATCTCGTCTGTTTGCTGGGGCTTATCAAGAACCTTGCCGCCGATCAGCGATTGGCGATAGCCGATGTGCGAACCCTGTTTCAAGAAGGTGTTCCATTCGGTTTTGAGGAACTGATTGAAGAGCGCTTCGGCTTCTTCGCGAGCTTGGCGGGTCTGGCCGAAGAGACGAGCGTTCTCGATGGCGATGGCGATCTGGTCGGCAAGGATACCAAGGGTATTGGCATCGGCCTCCGTGAAGATGCCGGGTTTGATGGATTGTACGTCCAGCACGCCAATCGTCTCGCCACTGAAGTTAAGCGGCAGAGCCATTTCGGAGCGGGTGTCAGGGAGGTCGGGGTTGTCGAAGAAAGCCGCATCAGACCCCACGTCCAAAGCGATGCGCGGCTTGCCCGTTTGGGAGACGGTACCCACGAGGCCGGTCCCTACTTCGAGGCGGTGTCCACGGGCGAGCATTTTGCGTCCACCTTCGCTGTTGGCCGCTTGCAGGACGGCAAATTGTTTGGTGTCGTCTACAAAGAAGATGCCCACGTGATAAAAATCGAAGCGTTCGCTCACGAGGCGGGTGATGAGCGGGAGCAGGATGTCAAGCCGCTGTTCGGTGGAGATGGTGCGGGATAGTTCACTGATGCTTTGCAGGTCTTGAGCGCGGCGTTCACTAATGAGGCGGGCAAGTTCCACATCGGCGGTTCGTTCTTTCACGCGTCGTTCGAGGCTGTTCAAGGTATCTTGCAACTGGCTGGTCATGGAGTTGAAAGTCTGTGCCAAAGCGCCGATCTCATCGTTGGTTTCGATGCCGGAACGTTGCGACAGATCTCCAGCAGCGATGGCGCGCACTGTGCTGCCGAGGTTGACGATGGGCGCGAGGATCCATTGAGAGGCCAGATACCCCAGCAAAGCTGTGACGAATAACATGGCCAGCGAGATCAAGGTGGTGGTGCGCGTCTGGTTGTTGGCGGTGGACAGCGCTTCATTGACGTCCTGATGGACGATGATATTCCAACCGAGACCGGCAATGGCCAGTTGAACGGGGTCGTTCAAGTCGGTTGCTTCAACAAGAGGGATCTGGCTTACCAAACTTTGGATGCCCTGATAGGTAAATTGGCTGTAAGTGTTGGCAGCCGATTCAAGAGCAGTGATCTCGGCAGGCTGAAGCGGGGTGCCGTTGAGCAGGTTGGTTTCGTCCAACCGCAAGTCTACTTTACCGGTGGTTCCGAACTGTTCGCCTTGCAACAGGTTGATGAAGTTTTCAGCATTCAGTGTGGTGCGCAACACGCCAACCACTGTATTGCGGTCATAAACCGGGACGGCGATGTTGATGGCATAAGTCTGGCTACTTTCGTCGAATTCCGGCTGGCCAATGTAAATGTTGCCTTCGCCGTTATTGAAGGCGGCTCTCCACCAGTCCTCATCACCCTGGTAATAGTCGGAGGTGCGGTTGGTGGCGGCGATATTGGCGCCGTACACATCAGTTACGAAGAGCTCCGCATTGTCAGGAGAAAGGTTTTGGAACCTTCGAAGATTGGAAGCAGTGGGATTGTTCAAGATCAAGTCCACCTGGCTGGTGATTCCAGTGGATTCGACCCATTGTTTATCGAGTAGGGCAATATCCGTGAGAATCTCGGTGAGCGACCCGGTGTATCTTCGGTTTTCAGCTGAAACTGCGCCTGTGAGGGATTGCGCAAGAGTTTCCAACAGGCGCACCTCAAAGTCCAGGTTTTGGACGACCTCTGCGGCGGAGCCCCGGGCGCGTTGTATTACGCCGGTACCTACTTGTTGATTCAGTTCGGAACGGATGATAATGTTGTTGATGGTTGAGACCGTGCCAATGGCCACGGAGGCAATGATCAGGAACAGCACGATCAATTTGGCGCGAAAGGCGTACCCGGAGAACTCGCGGGCGAAATAGTAGATGAATATCACGAGGCCCGCTACGGCAACAACAGGAATGTAGACGCGCAGGAGCGGGATATCGAGCCGTGGAAGGACTGGAAATGCATCCAACAAAATGATGCCGATACCCAGGATCAGACCGGCCAGTAGCGCGCGGTTGAAGTGCGGCTGGATCAACGTAAGGGCCGCGATGAGAAAGATCCCTAAAAAGCCACCGGCGCCCAACACCAGGCCAATGCCGGAAATCAGTGTCGTGGCAAACGGGAAAAGCAGGAACATGCCGCTGATCATCAGGGTGGCGGCTGCATTAGTCCTGCTTTGGCGGCTGAGGAAAAGTGCGGTGAAGTTCAATAAAGTAACCAGCGCAGTGATGCCGCCAAGCACACCTAATTGCCAGTTCCTGGTCTGTTGGAACAGATATAGATACAACCCAGTTGTGCCCAGGAAGACCACAGCTAGAATGGCCGCCAGCCTGAAGGCATTGGCGGTGCGTGTCTCTGCACCGGGGTTCAGTTGGTGGGATGACAAGGTACTCATAAGGTCTTCTCTTTAGGCTTCCTCAGATTTGAGCCAGGCGTCGGGTTGGAGTTGCACCAGCACCTCAGACCCGCCCAGGGCGCGGCTAAGTTCTTCAGCAGCAGTTTGGAGGATGGAGTCGAACTGGCTGGTGGTGCCGATGCGTGTGGAAATTTCGGCCGTCAGGCGTTCGATCTCGGCGCGCCGTTGGGTGGCTTTGAGCAGGAGCGATGCTTCGAGGGACAGAGATAAGCGTTCAGCAACGGCCTCTGCCAGGTCCACATCATCCTGGTCCCAGTTATGTTCGTCAGGTACTTGAATATCGAGCACACCAATCACCCGGTCGCGCAGGCGGATGGGAACGACCAATGTGGCCTTCTCGCCATCCTTTTGAACGGTGGATTTCAATGCCAGCGCCTTGTGGACCTGTTCAGACCCCAGCGGTTTAGCCAAGGGAGTCAACTTCGATTCAGAGGCCTGATAACCCAGCACGGCCGCCTGTTCCTGGGTCAGCGTGCGCCAGGACTCTTGCAACAAGGAACTGGAGGTGCGCCGCGCTTCTGTTAGCAGGCTTTGCAGGGATTCGTACGTCCGTGCGTTTTGGATGGCGATGGCCACCTGGTCTGCCAATGTGGCGAGGGTATCGATATCCTCCTCCTGGAAGGCATTGGATTCGATACTTTGTACATCCAGCACGCCAATGATGACCCCGGCCACACGGAGGGGCAGGGCCATTTCGGAGCGGGTGTTCGGGAGGTCGGGATTGTTGAAGAAAACCGCATCTGACCCCACGTCAAGAGCGATGCGGGTCTTTCCGGTGGCTGAGACGTATCCCACGATGCCGCTCTGACCCACACCGAGCTTGTGTTCGCGTTCGACCATCCGCCTGCCGCCCGCGCTATTAGAAGCCACCAGGACGGCGTATGTGCGCGGTTCGTCGAGCAGGAAGATGCCCACATGATAGAAGCCGAGCTTTTCACTGATGTTCTGGGCGATAAGCGGCAACAGGGTGCCCAGGCGTTGTTCACTTGAGATGATCTTTGAGATCTCTCCGATCACTTGCAGGTCCTGCGTGCGTTTCTCGCTTTGGGCGAGTGCCCGGTCTCTTTCTGTGGAGCGCATCACTAATTCGCGTTGCTCCCTTTCAAGATCTATGGCCATTTGGTTGAACGCGGCGCCTACCTGGCCAATCTCTCCGGCTGCATCGGTTGCCACCCGGGTGTTCAACTGACCGAGCGAGAGTTGGCGTGTAGCCTCGGCCAATTGGGTCAACGGTTCGCTGATCGAACGCATGACCGACTGGCCGATGGAAAATGCCACTACCACACTGGCTACAGCGATCATGGAGTAGTACACCAGTTGGTTCGAAAGCCGGCTGGCGCGGTTCTCAATGCCTCTTTCAAGTGTTGCTGAGGTGGCTGAGTACAGGTTGCCGTCCGAATCATGGACTTTCGCATATTGAGCCTGCACGAGTAACCCCAGGGCCTGTACCGAACTTTTGTTGATGTCAGTATTCAATACATCGTTCTTGATGATCTTGGTGAAGGCCAATAATTCTTTTTCATAGGCAGCCAACGCCCCGCTGATCAAGAAATCCACCGGAACGTTCGTGTCATTTTGGGCGGCCACGGTGATGTTGCGCTTCATGGTGTCCAGGTTGGCTTCCAGGCGCCCTGCCAGAATCGATAATTGGATCTGGTCTTCTTCAGTCAACTCTTTGCGATACACCGCTTCTTCCACGATTCGCCAGGCTTCGAACGATAGCTCCTGGTTGTCCGGCAGTTTCAGCAGGACCGTGTCCATCAGATAATAGGTATCCAGGTCTGGGTCCAGGATCAGGTTGGATGTATCTCCGACCTTCAGACTTAATGCGGTCAGGGTCTCGGAGAACTGCCTTTGATTGCTCTTGAAACTCTCCACATCACCGGCGCTGACCGCCTCTTTTGTTTGTTGCCATAGAACGCGCAATGCCGTGGGCTCAGACCCCAGCCCCAGCATGGTCTGTTGCTGCGTATCGAATTGTTCGAGCGCCGCCAGATCATCTTCAACCGCTTGCTCCGTATTGACCACGGTTTCAAGCTTTGTGCTACCAAAGAAGTAATCATACGAATTAGCCGTGTGCGTCTTCGAGTCTTCTGAGAGGCGCCACAGGATGCGTATATACTGTGCGCCCACGGCTTCCTTTGTTCCGTACCGATCGATCCGATCAACCTGGCTGATAAAGAAAGGCACAAAGGCCAGCACCGGCGCCACGAAGATCACCGTGATGATGGAAAATTTTTGCGAGTAGGTCAGCCGGTTGAACCATTGGTAGACGTTCTTGAATATGGCCGTCATCTACTCACGCTCCTCATCGTTCAGCAACTGCACAGCCACCTGCATGCCCGGCAAACTGCGGCTGAGTTCCTGCGCGGCAGTCTTGAGCAGATCGTCGATTTCGCTCTGCGTGCTGATCCGTGCCGAGATCTCGCCGATGGCCCGTTCTTTGGCGGCCAACTTCTGGCTTTCAGTGAGTAGACGCGCATTTTCCATCGCGATCGCCGAACGCTCGATGATCGCATTGACAATATCCAACTCATCCTGATCCCACTGACGATTCTCCGGCGAACGGACGTTGACCGACCCGATCACCTCGCCGCGTAATCGTACCGGCAGCGCCAAAACCGCGCCTCGGCCTTTCGGTTTGAATTGCTCCTGCTCCGAAGAACTGGTTTCACCATCCGTGCCTTTTTTGCCGTATAACAAAGTAGCCCGTGCGCCCGTATGGCGGATACCCTCCAGCCGTTCGCGGCGCGTGAACCGACTCCAGCCTGATTCCACGAACTGCCGCGATAACGCCTCCGACTCAGCCAACGCCCGGCGCGTTTCTTCGTATTGGCGGGCGTTCTGGATCGCAATGCTGACCTGGTCGGCCAGCGTGCCTAGGTTGCGAATATCTTCCTGATCGAAGGCGTTCGCCTCGGTACTTTGCACATCCAATGCGCCAATCACTTCACTGCCAGCCATCAGCGGCAGGGTCAAAGCCGAACGGGTCTCGGGCAGGTCGGGGTTGTTGAAGAAGACCGCGTCTGCTCCCGTATCCAAGGCCACCCGCGGCCGCCCTGTGTTGGTGGTGAAACCCACCATGCCCGTCTCGCCAACCTTCAAGCGATGGCCGCGTGCCAGCATCCGGCGGCCGCCGTCGCTGTTCGTGCCGCTCAACACCGCATACTCGCGGGCCGTATCCAGCAGGAAGATGCCCACATGATAAAAGCCGAACTCGCGGTTCAACACTTCAGGGATCTGCGCCAACAGCGTATCGATATCGCGGGTGGAACTGATGGCGCGTGCCACCTGCGCAATGGCTTCAAGCTGGCGGGCGCGCCGCACATTGCGCTGATTGGCCTGCTCCAATTCAGTTGTACGGCTGATAACGCGATTTTCCAAATTCAAATTCAGGTTTTGAAGTTCTATATTCGATTGTTGCAGACTGGCTTCGCTTTTTTGAGCGCGGGCGATCGCATCACGCAAGCTGGTGGTGCTGATGTAAACCAGGGCGGCGATCACGGCGAATAACAGGGTCAGATCGCGCGAGAAATTCTCCGGGTCTTGAAAACGCGGGGTGATCAAATTTTTGACTTCCAAATATGTGAGTACCTGAATCATCAAAATGCTTGCCAGGATCACCAAGACGCCTGCCCGGCCACTGACTACAAAACTTGCCAGCAGTGCGACTGCAATATAAGCGATCACCACCACATCTCTCACGCCATCCTTGCTGTATGCCTGAAAAGTAAGGCCAACCCAGCCAACGGTGATAATCAGCAAGCCGCTCCAGTTGAGCTGTTTGCGGCGCAGGAGCCCCAGCGCCAGCAGATGAATGACGATCAACACTGTAAGAACAGCGTCCGTGACATCCGTGACGCTAAACACTATTCTTCCGTCAGCAAACACCACCAACGATAAGGCTACGATCACCACCCATGCAAAACCATTAATGAACCTTGCGCGGAAGTTGTCTTCATCCCGTTCGAAGGTGGGGGGACCGAAAACCTTGTTGCCTAAAGCTCGCATACTCATTCCTTTTCCGTCTTGAACTGGATCAGTACCTCAGAGCCGCCGAGCACACGCTCCAATTCCTGAGCGGTGGTTTGCAAGATATTCTCGATGCTCGAGGCGCGACTGATCTTGGAAGTGGCATCGGAGATCAAGCGTTCCTTGGCGGCCCGCCGCCGTGCATCCTGGAAGAGACGTGCGTTTTCAAGGGCAAAGGCTGCCCGTTCTGCAACTGCCTGTACGAGGCTGATCTCGTCACTCTGCCAGTTCTTTTCGATATCGCTGGCCTCCACCTGGATCACGCCAATGACTTCTCCCCGCAATTTGACAGGCACAGCGACTGTAGCACGTTTCTCTCCCGACCCGTTGGCTTGATTCGCCACGATCTCACCGCTCCTGGCCGCCGAGACCAGTTCGGGGGTGGGTGGGGTGTCAGCCAGCATTTCGATTCGCCCGGTCTGGTAGCGGAAGCCGGTCTGCTCTGCGCGGGCCACAGTGCGGCTCCACTCGGCACGGGTAAATTCGTTATACACTTCCTCCACCTGGCGCAGGGCGGCGCGGGTTTCGGTGAGCAGGCGGGTGTTTTCCAGGGCAATCGATACCTGGTTGGCCAGGGTGGCGAGCAATTGCAGGTCTTCATCGTTGAAAGCACCCGGCTGTACGCTTTGTACGTCCAGCACGCCGATGGTTTCATTGCGGGTCTTCAACGGGAGCGCCGCTTCGGAGCGGGTGTTCGGGAGGTTGGGATTGTCGAAGAAAACCGCATCAGCCCCCACGTCGAGGGCGATGCGCGGCAGGCCCGTTTGGGCGGTGTAACCCACGACGCCGGTCCCAAGTTTGAGGCGATGTCCGCGTTTGAGCATTTCCTGCCCGCCAGCACTGTTTGCAGCCTGCAGGATGGCAAACTCCCGATCGGTATCCACGAGGAAGATACCGACGTGGTAAAAATCGAACCGCTCACTGATGAGTGTGGTGATGGTGGTGAACAGTTCGCCAAGGTCTTGCAAAACGGCGATGGCTTCGGAGATCTGGGTGATGGCTTGCAGTTGTGCAGCACGATTGGATGTCTGTTGATTAGCTAGAGCCAGAGCGGCGGTACGTTCCTGAACGCGTTGTTCGAGTTCGTTGCTGAGTGACTCGAGGTCGCGGTTGATCTTGCGTATTTCGGCAAAGCGCAAAGCTTCGGTTTGGTTGCGGAAGTTGCTCAACAGGATCAGCACGACGCCAATGACCATGGTGACCCCGGCCAGGCCGCCTGCATTATCAGGAATGGGAATGCCAAACCATTGGATCGACAGCAGACCGCCGACGTTCAACCCGACCAGCAGGAAAACCGCCCAGCCTGAAAGAAAATTGCTGGCAACGATCAAGCTCAGCGGAACGTACACGAACACGTCGGCAGAAATGTCAGCCCGGCCAGACTGGCGGATAATATCGATGTATGCGGATGCCCCAAAGATCAAGGTGAATAGAAAGACGCCCGCACGAAAGTTTTTTGTTTTGGCAAGCAGATAGGCAATAGGCAGGCCAATGATGGGTGCCCCAAAACCTCCGAAGGCTTCGAGGTAACCGGTGCGTTGGGCCCCGGCAATGAACCCGCTGAGGTTGAGAAAGCCGATGACCAGAATCAGTGAAATGGCCAGTTGGGCGGAACGTTGCTCACCGATCTCTTGAACCGATGGGTGTGGACGCGTTAACATGTTCCAGAAGCGCGCTAGCCAGCTCCGGTTGTTGACTGTGGATGAGGTTGTGTCTGTGGTTGCCATGGTCATTCAGCCTTGGACGAGTCTGAGCCGTTCCCGGCCTGAGGTGGCGGGGAGGGCGGAGCGGAGGGGTTTACCAATTGGAAGGAAACGATCGAGCCGTTGAGCGCCTGTCCCAACTCTTCGACCGTATCGCGCAAGATCGAATCCAGTTGGAAGGTGGAGCCCAGTTTTGAACTGATCTCGGAAATACGTTGCTCGCGTGTAGCGCGTTTTTGGGCCTCATCCAGCAGGCGTGCGCCTTCCAGCGCAATCGCCATGCGCTCGGCAGTGGAGTCGATAATGGCCCGCTCGTCGGCACTCCATTGGCGGTTGGTGTCGGAAGCTTTTAGTTTCAACCGCCCGATGAGTTGCCCGCGCAGGCGTACGGGTATGGTAAGTGTTTCCGGGGTGTCGCCTTTTGTGCCTGTGCGCAAGGGCTCAGACTTGACTCCGTCATAGCGATAGCCCTGTAGTGCAAGCATCTCGGTGTGTTGTTTCCAAGCCTGGCCGGTCAATTGGCTGGTGGCGAGCTCCACTTCCAGCAGGGCACGTTGGGCTTTTTCGAGCGACCTTGCATTTTGAATGGCTACTGAGACCTGATCCGCAAGGATGGAAAAGATCTCAACATCCTGCTCTGAAAACGCATTCTGTGTTTTGGATTGAATATCCAAAACACCGATGATTTCGCCGCCAAATCTTAAGGGCAAAGACATCTCTGATTGCGTTTCGGGGAGATCGGGGTTGTTGAAGAATACGGCTTCCTCGCCGACGTTTAAGGCGATCCGGGGTGTGCCACGCGCTGCCACATACCCCACCATGCCCTGTGCGCCTACCTTGAGGCGATGTTCGCGAGCCAGCATTTTGGCGCCGCCTTCGCTGTTGGCTGCGCTCAATACGGCGTATTCCCGATTGTTCTCTATGAGAAAGATGCCCACATGATAAAAACCAAAGCGTTCGCTGATGTCTCTTGTAAAGGTCGTGAGCAATTCATTGAGATTGTTGGCTGAGGCGGCCGAACGGGCGGTCTTGGCGATTGTTTCCAATTGTGATGCACGTTTTTGAATTTGGTTCGTGCTTTCTGCCAATTCCGCAGTACGTTCCTGCACACGCTTTTCCAGGTCGGTGTTCAATTGCAGCAACAAGGTGTCGTTCAAATGTGCCTGTGCCAAAGACTCGTTGATCCTCCGCAATGCGAGAGTTAGCAGCGTCGCAACCAGAACTGCATTGACGGAAAAGATAATGGGTTGTTGCACAGTGAGCGTCAGATTGGCGGGGGGCAGCTTGCCATTCAATTCCAGCCATTGAACGGATGAAAACAGAAGCACAATAGTGGCAGCGGCCCAATACGCCGCCGACCGGCCAAGGATCAACCCACTCATGATGATTACAGCGACGTACAAAGCCACGCCCGGAGCCCGAACGGTACCTCCTTGTATCAGGACCAGGGTTAATGTAGCCGTGAAAAACAGGATGGTGAAGATGCCGCTGAGGCGGACGTACCCCAGGCGCATGACAATATTCAAGCCCAGTAATAGACCCAGAAAAACCGAAACGATCACATAGCCTTGCAGAGGGACTGTGCCACCGGCCCAAAATGCCAGCAAAGCGACCAGTGTGAGAATGGTCAGCCCGACCAAAACCGTATTGAGCAGTTCGGCGGCGCGCGTCTTTTCCTCATCATTGGGAAAGACCGGAGGAGTCAACAGTTTTCTAAAGATATTCGCCATAATTATTCCTGCTGAGCGGGGTCCTCTGGCTCAAGTTCAAAGGTCACTTCGTTGGCACTGCCGATGCGGCGGCCCAATTCTTCGACTGCGGTCTGCATGATCGCTTCAAGATTGCTCACCGCACCAATGCGAGCCGAGATCTCGCCGATCGTGCGTTCGCGATACGCCCGGCGTTGGGCGGTTTCGACGAGGCGGGCATTTTCAAGGGCCAGCGCGGCGCGTTCTGCAGCGGATTCGAGCATGGTCAACTCATCGCGAGTCCAGCGTCGGTCACCCTTTTTGGATTTAACATCCAGAAAGCCGACGGTATGCCCGCGGAATTTAATGGGGACGGATACGTGATTCGTCTCTTTCTCCAACGAGAGCCTGCCCGTCTGCGCCAGGGCCTTGACCTTCGCCTGTTGGTTGCCTGTGCGCAAGGGTGTAGTACGGTTGCCGTCGAAGATATACCCGGCGCTTTTGATGGTCTGGGCGAAGGAGCTCCATTCCTGTTTGACATAGCGCTCGAAGCTGCGTTCGGCTTCGGCAAGAGCGTTACGCGCTTCGCTGAACAAGCGGGCATTTTCGATCGCGATGGCCACCTGGTCGGCGAGGATCTCAAGGGTGGCGATATCGTCTGTGCTAAAGGCATTGGGCTGAGTGCTCTGCACATCGAGCACGCCGATGACCTGTTGACCAACGCGCAGCGGCAGGGCCATTTCGGAGCGGGTGTCGGGGAGGTCGGGGTTGTTGAAGTAAACAGAATCAGCCCCAACGTCGAGGGCGATGCGCGTTTCAGATCGGGAGGCCGCGTAGCCCACAATGCTATTGCCGTCGAGTCGCAGGCTGTGTTGACGGTCGAGCATCCGCTGGCCGCCCTCACTGTTGGTGGCGCGCAGGACAGCGTTTTCATACGCGTCGTCCACAAGGAAGATGCCTGCGTGGTAGTAGTTGAAGCGGACGCTGACGAGTCGGGTGATGGTGGGGAGCAGGGTCTCGAGATTCTGAACCGAGGCGATCGAGCGGGCTACCGCCGAGATGGCTTCGATCTGGTTGGCGCGGTTTTGAATTTGAGTTGTGCGCTCTTCTACGCGTTGTTCGAGATTGCTGCGTAATTGATCCAGTTCTCTGTTCTGTTCGCGCAGGATCTGCTCGTTCTTGCGAGAGGCGTTCAGGTTGCGTTGGTAGTTGGACGAGGCAATGAACATGACGGCTGCAACGGCGATAAGCGTGAAGGCAAAGTTCAAGAAGGTTGAGCGTGCAAGGTCGGCTGGCTGAACCGGAGGCAGGATTTTGAACTGGTCGATGTAATACATCGCACTCACCAACAGGATGAGGATGGTGCCGTAGACGGATGACCCACGCTGCGGGAAGAGCAGGTTGGCCATGGCGAGCAGGAAGAGCAAAGTAAAGACCGTGGGTTGGGCTATACCGCCTGTGACCAGAAGCACGCCAAAAATATTGATGGTGTTGAGAGATAAAATGATGAGCTTGGCCGGCGTGAGCTGGCCCCGTTTGACCAGTTGAATGGTAACCAGCCAGAAGAGAATGCCAAGGCTTGTGGCACCCAGGGCGATCTCACGGGCAGGTGAAGGGAGCAACAGGATGAGCGGCACCGAAAGCGCAGCGAGGAAGAGCAGGGCCACCGCGACACGGTGAGTGGTCAGCGCGTCCTGTGTTTTTTCAGGGTCGCCTGCAAAGATGGGGGCTCGAAGAAAACGGATCATAGGCTCGATCATATGTGGTTTGTTTTACACAGTGTCCTGGTTGTCAACGATTTGGATGCTGACTTCTGAATCGCCGAGCACCCGGCCCACTTCCTCCACGGTGGTGCGGAGGATGGCGTCGAATTCGGTGGTGGCGGTGATGCTGGATGCGATCTGGGCAATGGTTTGTTCGCGGTCGGCACGCAGGCGGGCCTCTTCGTAGAGGCGAGCGCTCTCAAGCGAAAGAGCCAGACGTTCAATGGCCAGTTCGAGCGTGTTGATGGTGTTTTGGGTGTAGCCGTCTTTCAGTGTGGCAGAAACCACCCCGATGGTTTGTCCGCGCAGCTTGATGGGTATGGCAACCTTGCCGGCGTTGGTGATGAGTTGACTCCCGTTACTGTTGGCGCGTACGATCGAGACGCCAGTTTCCATAGCCTGGGTGCCGAGATCAGGCACATCACTAATGGCCTGAATGCGGACATTGTCAAAGCGATATCCGGCTTTGGAGAGCAGGCCGCTATCGCTCAAGGAGCGCCAGCCTTCGCGGGTGAACTGGCCGTAGGCACGTTCAAGGTCTTTAAGCGTCTCTTCGCTTTGTTGCAGAAGGTTGGTGCGTTCGATGGCCGTGGCCAGCAAGTCGGCCAGGATCTGCATGATGGCAATATCTTCTTTGCCGAAGGCCTGGGGTTTTTCACTTTGCACATCAAGCACGCCAATGATGCGGCCCTCAGATTTGAGCGGCAACGCCATTTCGGAGCGGGTGTTGGGAAGGAAGGGATTGTCGAAGTACACCGCATCAGCCCCGGTGTCGAGCGATATGCGCGGCTCGCCGTTCGAGGCGACGCGCCCTACAATACCCACTTCGCCCACGCGCAATTTGTGCCCATTGGCGATCATCTGTTTGCCGGCCTGGGTGGGGGAGGCGGTCAGGACGGCGTATTCCCCGTTGTTATCGAGCAGGAAGATTCCGGTGTGATAGAAGCCGAAACGTTCCTGGATCAAACTCCCGGCTTTACTGAGCAGTTCTGTCAAATTGTGAGAGGAGGCTGCATCGCGCGCGACTTCAGCAGCAGCACGCAGACGGCCTGTCTGGTCTTCGAGTTCGCGGGTGCGGTCAGAGACGCGTTGTTCGAGCCTGCCAATGGTGTCTTGAAGCTGGCCGGCCATCTGGTCGTAGGTGCGTCCCAGTGCGCCAATCTCGTCCTGGCGGTTGAGGTTGGCGCGAATGGCAAATTCACCGGTGGCGAAACTTTCGGCGGTGCGGGCCAGCGCGCTGATCGGTTCGGTGATCGAAGCGGATGAAATGGCAACTGCACCGATGGCAATAATGATGGCAAAGAATGCCAGGGAAGCGCTGCCCAGCAGGGAGTTGAGGGAACTGGCGATCAAGTAGGAACGGGGCACTTCGGCAATAAATGCCAGGTTCAAAGATTCCAGTTGTTGGTAATAACCCAATACGATATCGCCCGTGTAACCCTCGTATGTTCCGCGCCCTTCACGGATGGGCGCCGGCCCGAGCAGGCTTTCAGATGCTTGTGTGCGCACCACCTGGGTCAGCACGCGAGTCCTGGTGACGGGGAAATAATCCCGGTCAAGTAAGTAGGCTTCCAGTTCAGGGAAAGTGGGAGTTTGTTCGATGATGTCTTTTACCAAACTGGCGCGCGTACGCAAGACAAGAATACCGCGCACCACGGTGCCATCTGTATCGTATAGCGGTGTGGAAAACACCAGGTTGGAATCGCGGAAATTGGGGTTTTCGGAGAAGCCCGCATATGTGCCAATGCTACCTTCGCGGTAGAACAGTTCAGATTGGTAATTGCGGCCTTCCCGCTCGGGGTTGCTGGAGATGACCACATCTCCGAGTAGGTTGAGCATCATGATCTCTTCGGCCGGGGTATTCGTGTTCAAGTAACTTTGCAAGCGGCTGCGCGCAAACGTGCGGTAAACATCGATTGTTGCCTCTCCGGTGTCACCGGCCAGCAGGCGCAAAGCCGTTTGCGAGGTGGAAAGTTCGCGGCTGATACGTTCCACATCGATCTTGTAGTTGTTGACGACCTGGTCAACCTGTTGTTCCTTCAGGTTCGAAACCGTGGCCAAAACGTTGAGGAGCTGGTTCTGATTGTTTACATACGCTCCAACTGCTGAGAGAACGGTGGCCAACACGGTGGGGATGGTTACGATGATGACGAAAGATGTTAGCAATTGCAGGCGCAGGCTGCGATATGACCGGCTTTGCGCGATCACAGTAACTGTGAAGAGTAACAGGCCGGTGGTCCCTAAAAATGCCAGGCTGGTGATGGCAGGTGTGCTGTCGGTAGCCAAGCGATCGAGGAGAGGGTAGCCATTGGCGAACCAAATACCCACCAAACCACCCAACACCAGGAGCACCATTGGCAAGATGGAACGCCGCGGCAGCCCCGACCGAATTGCGATCAGAGGGGTGACGAAGATTACCACCGTAACGACTGGGGCGATCCCCTCCCAGAAAACAGTTAACAGGATCGCCGGTACGATGATCGACAACGAACCCATCAGGTAGGCGTTCACACCTTTTCCGGCGCGCGCCAGATTGACCGCAGGAATCTGTAAAACTGCCGCCAACCCGATCGATCCGGCGATAAACAAGAGTTGGTAGGTATTCTGCCCCAGTACATTGAAGCGGGTCAGCAGGTAAATGACAATAAAGCCCAGCGCCGTCACCGCCAGAAAGACAGGGTTATACCGGCCAGAGCTGTAAAAAGCCTGGGCCAGGGCTTCATTGCGCCGTTGATATTCGTCAGATGAGTTGAGTGTCTGCTGAGGTTGCATGGCGCTCATCCTGTCGTCCGGCGGGTGCGGCGTTGTTTTTGTGGGGTTTGTTCCGGCATCTGGCCGATGTACACAGAAACCTCCGCCACATCAGGCAACTGGCCCAACTCGCGTGCAGCGGTTTGCAACAAGCTGTCGAGATCAAGTGAGCGGCTGAAGCGTGTGGCAAGTTCGCCAATGGTTTGCTCCTGGCGCGCACGCAACTGCGCATCTTCCAGCAGGCGCAGATTGTCCACCGCCAGGCCCACCTGCCCAGCCACCTCGTTGATCAGATCTTCATCCAGCTTGCTCCAGTGGCTCTGATCTTTGCGGGCGATGGCAATCGAACCGATCTTTTGACCACGCAGGGTGATCTCGGCCTTCAGACGATTTTCGGCGGTTGAAGGCTCGATGGATGTATCTGCCCGGATACCCAGCGGGGTGTATGTAAAGCCGCGGGCGCGTTCCTCGAGCAACTTCTGCCACGCTTCACGCGTGCGGACGGTTGATACTGCTTCGAGCTGCATGATCGCCGCCTGCGATTCGCTTAGCAAGCGCGTATCTTCAATTGCCACTGCCACTTGATCGGCGAGAGTCTGAAGCACGTCAATATCGTCCAGGCGAAAAGCCTGAGGCTGGTCCGATTGAATATCGAGGACCCCCACCACCTTGTTGCGGACAATGAGCGGCAGGGCCACTTCGGAACGAGTGAGCGGGAGGTCGGGGTTGTTGAAGTAAACTGCGTCCGAGCCCACGTCCAACGCGATGCGCGGACTCTTTTGTGCGGCCGCGTAGCCCACGATGCCTTGACTCCCGACAGCGAGCGCGTGTCCACGTGCGAGCATGCGTTTGCCGCCCTCAGAGGAGGCTGCCTGCAAAATGGCTTCATCACCGCTTTCATTGATGAGGAAGATGCCGGCATGGTAAAAGCCAAATTGGTCGGTGATGAGGTTTGTCACAATTTCCAGCAGGGAGGTGAGATCCTGCACGTTTGCGCTTTGCCGGGCAATAAAGGATGCGGCGCGGAGCTGGTCGGTCTTTTTGGTAAGACCGGCGGTGCGTTCCTCCACACGTTGTTCGAGGTCATTGATAAGGCCGTTGAGGTTTTCGGCCATGGAGTTGAAATCCTGCGCCAGTTGGGCCAGTTCGCGGGTTTGAGGAAAGTTAGTGATGCGGAATTTGAACTCGCCTTTGCTGATGCGGTCGGCTATATCGCGCAGGCCGACGATCGGGCTGGCGATATAGCTGGCGGCAATGTAGCTGCCGATACCCACAAACACCAGTGAGATCAGGAAAATGCCGAACAGCCGGAAGAAGTAGGTACGTTCCTGGGCGACCACCGTGTTGGCGGAAATATCCACGCCCAGCACACCTACCTTGGCACCTTGTGAGTCGTAAATGGGTGCATAGGCTGAGAGAAAGGTGCCGAATTCGTCGGTGTAGAAATCTGGTTCGGTGACCGTACTGGTCATGCTATCGAAACTGGCTTTTAGCAGATCACTGGCTGTATCGTAGCGGTCTCCAAATTCCGAGATTTTGTCCTCTTCGGGAGTGATACGCGCATCGACTACAAAATAGATGCCCTGTGCGTCTTTGCGTAGGGTGTAGACGAAGCGCAGATCAGGGTCGCTGCGTTTGATGGCGGCGTTGCGTGCCAGGATGATGTTGTAGAAGGAGTCGTTTTGGGCGGCAACTTGTACCAGTTCGTCGCCGTTCTGTTGCAGGGCGGCAAGGGTGGTGATGTTTTCAAGACGATGGCGCAGGGTGTTCCGCAGTTCGCTTCGGAAGTTGAAATATAGGATGGCGGTCAGGAGCGCCATGAATAAACCGGCGAGCAGGGTGACGACGAGAGTAAGCCTGGAGCGAAAGGTGGGGAGGTGTTTGGGGTCCATGCGTGAGGTTCAGGAGAGTCTGTGGCAGGGTAGGTTAAGGCTTGTCGTCCAGTGACAGTTCGATGGTGGCGCTGGAAGCGTCGAGACGGCGCCCCAGTTCTTTGACGGCAGTTTGCAGCACAGCGTCGATGGTGGTGGATGCCCAGATCCGGGAGTTGATCTCGGCGAGCATACGTTCGCGGACAGCGATCTGGCGACTCTCGCTGACGAGACGCGCGTTTTCAAGGGCGATCGCCGCCTGTGTGGCAACGGCATCCACAAGGTTCTTTTGGTCGCCGCTCCAATCGCTGCCGCTTTCGAGAGTGATCTGACCGATCACTTGATCACGCAGGCTGATGGGGGTGTCGATCTTTTGGTTGAGCGTTTCGTTGCTTTCGCCGATGCCATATTCGAGTTCGTCCTGCCGCATGGAGATGGAACTCCAGCCTTCGAGCAGGTATTGTTGCTGGATGGCTCGCATTTCTTTGATACGCTGTTGTGCCTCTTGGAAGAGGCGGGCGTTTTCCATGGCAATGGCGATCTGCCCGGCCATATTTTGCATGGTTTCGATGACTGCCAAACCGAAATCGGCGGCGCGGGTGGATTGGACATTGAGAGCGCCTACAACGCGTTCACCGGCGATGAGGGGCATGGCCACCTCTGAGCGTGTGTATGGCAGGAGCGGGTTTTCAACGCGCTGGCGTTCCTCGGATGTGTTTTGTGAGATGCGCGGCGATCGATCGCGTATGCAGCCAGCCACCATGCTTTTGCCGGTGATCTCGAGACGGTGGCGGTTTTGCATGAGCACCTTCCCGGCTTCACCGGTGGCTTCTTTCAGTTCGGCCCACTTTTCGCCCGGCGCCAAGAGGTAGATCGCAGCGTAGTAGTAATCGAATTGTTCGGTAAAAAGCGTGATGACCCGTTTGAGCAGGTCATCAGGGTCAAGGATGGAGGAGGATGCTTTTGCCATTTCATTGGTGGCTCTAAGCAGGCGCGTTCGTTCCTCCACTTGTTTGCCGAGCGAGGTTTGTAGCTCTTCAAGACGGGCGACCATGCGGTTGAAATGCATGGTGACTTCGGCGATCTCGTCGGTGGCGGTGATCTTTGCGCGTTGCGAGAGGTCGCCGTCTTCAACGGCTTTGAAGACCGCGATGAGGTCGCGGAGCGGGTCAGAGACGGTGCGCGAGATGAAATACGTGAGGATGGCGCCGAGCACCAGGGCCAGCAGGCTGACGATGATCGACTCGACCTGAAATGCCTGGCGCAGGGATTGGTTTTCAGGTCGCAGGCTTTGAGTCATGTAATGGAAACCGACCGGCCCAACCATCAGGATGCCGATCACGACTAGTACAAGGATCAACACCTGGAATTTAGCGGTCAGCCCTGCACCGGCCATGCCTGATAACTGGGTTTCGAAGTCTTTGGGAACCAATGCCAGGCGTGCCGGTTTGAGCAGGTGATCGATGACCAACACAGCGATGATGATAATCGCCAGCACGGAAACCATGCCGCCGAGGAGCGAGTAGACGAACTGGTCGAAGGTTGTGAAACCGCGCAAGTAGAAATACACGGAAGTTGGAAGGATATCAACTACATAAGCGACCACCATGGCTACGAGACCATATCGCCAGGTCAGCGCGGTGATCTCCTTCCAGGCGGCAAGTTCTTCCTTGGTGTCGGCAGTGGCGATATTGTACGCCCAGTTGTTCAGGCGATTGCGGGCATTGGGCGTGAGCACCCAGGCCACATAGAGCAAAATGGCGTTACCCAGCAGGATCAAGAAAGGTGTCGGCGCAGAGATCCGTTGCATGGTCTCTGCATCGAAACGGGCATTGAAGTTGATCGAGACAGTGCCCAAGATTGCGCCGGGAACGGCAGTGAGTTGCGCCACGGCGATGACCAGCAGGATGTACAGGCCGCCCAGACGCGGCAAATACGAGGTGACCGAGTACCAGCGTTTCATGCAGAAACCTTCTTTTCACCGGCGTTATTGTTGATGCCGACCTTGATGTGAGCGCGATTGGCGCCGAGGGCGCGAGTCAGTTCACTGACCGTGGTGGTCAGAATGGTTTGCATGTCCGTGGTGCGACGGATCTTATCCGTGATTTCGAACAGGATGCGTTCGCGGTCTGCCTGGGTGCGGATCTGTTCGAGCAGGCGGGCGTTGGCAATAATGGCGGCGAGACTGCCGCCCAAGGTGCCAAGCAACTCTTCGTCAGTTTCGGTGTAAGCGCCGATCTGCTCGCTTTCCACGTTGAGTACACCGAGCAACTCACTACGATACACCAGTGGCACGGCCATTTCAGAGCGGGTGTTGATGCTACTGGAAATGTAGCGGGGGTCTTCCAGAACATTGTTGACACGCAATGAACGGCGATGAGCAGCTGACCAGCCGGTAATGCCGCTGCCTACCGGAACCCGCATCTCATAGACATCTTCGGGAAACCCGACTGCAGCGCGAACCTGCAAAAATCTTTTTTCACGGTCTGCGAGCATGATGCCCACCCGGTCGCCGCCGAGGGTGACTTGCAGGCCGTTGACCGCCGATTGCAAAGCTTCCTCCAGCGTGGTGCCGGAAGCGGCGGTGGTTGTAATGTGATGGAGGAGACGGTGCTGAGCCAGATGTTCCTGAGTCTCGGCGAACAATTCGGAGTTGATCACTGCGATCGCCAACTGGTCCGCCAGGATCTGAAGAATCTTTAGACTATCTTCTGAGAAGGCGTATGCCTGCTTGCTTTGCACATCCAGCACCCCCACAATGCGGTCTCCAACTTTCAATGGGATGGCTGCTTCGGCGCGCGTATCTGGCAAGAGCGGATTAGCGTAATAGGTTGCATCACGGGCTGTATCGTTGACGATCAAAGTCTCCCCGTTGCCTGCCACAAAACCCACGATTGACTTTGATCCAACGCCGAGTTTGTGTCCGGCTCGTTTCATTTGTGCACCGGCATCGCCAGTGGCCTCGCGAATAACAACGAATTCGCCGGGTACGTCCCGCAGGAACACAGCTGCATGGTAGAAGTCGAAGCGCGAACGGATTAAGTCCACAGCTTTTTTGAGCAATTCGTCCAGGTCGAGGGAGCTGCTGATATCACGAGCGATCTCGGCTGCAGTCTCGAATTGCAAAGCAGTTTGGCGACTGTTTTCCAGCACGTTGATGTTATGGATCGCACCGGAAACCTGGTTTGCCACGGTTTTGACGAACTCCAGGTCCTGTTCATTGAAAGCGCGTTCTTTTTCCACATCCTGCACAATGATGGCGCCGATAGCCTGTCCTTGTGCGAGGAGCGGCACACCCAGCCACGATTGGGCAGGCCTGCCGGAAATCTTGGCGCCCATGGCTGCGGCGCGCTTGGATGTGTCTTCGACCAACAGCAAGGGATCCTGGGTACGGATGAGGATGGAAGTAAGCCCTTCGCCGAGCGGGAAGGTGTCCATGGAAGTAAACCGGCCATCTTCGTATAAATACGGAATGCTGATGGAGTTGGTCTTTTCGTTGTAAAGCGCGATCAGAAAGGAGTGTTCGCCGACCACCGATCGGACCTGTTCGTGGATTGAAACGAAAAATGAACGCAGATCTTTGATCGAAGCAGCGGCCGAAAGTAGATTGCTGAGCGCCCGCGCCTCGAGCGTGTGACGATCTGTGAGAGGTTCAGTGGGAGAGGCGGTCTTGACGAGAGATGTGGACACCAGCCGGATGGTCCGGGAGAATGCATCGGTCACATCGTCATTCAGTACCTGCCCTGTGCGTGCCCCAATTAAGACAAGACCGCGCAGTCGACCGTCTTGCAAAATGGGCACATACGCGGCAGATTCACATCCCAGTTGCTGGGGGTAACTCAGCAACGATTCTGGGATGGTGAGATCATCCCTCAGGTCTATCAACAGGGCTCCATTTTTCAGGAATGCCTCCATCTCATCCAGCGGAAGTTCAACCCCGCGCGGGATGGTCATTTGCGCATCGCGGCCTGCCGGGTCTGAGAATTGCGTAATCTGCAGACGGTTACCACTCGCAGCAAAAAAGACGGTGACGAAAAACGGAGGGATGTCCGGGTGGATGACGCTCATCGATTGAAATTTAAGAAGGTTGAATTAGTTATATTCCCAAACCGGTTCACCAGCCAGAATGCGGCGGATCTGGTCAGGGAAGCGATCGGGGTCGAGCGGCTTACCAAGGAACCCGTCAAAACCGGACTCTTTGGCCTTGCTCATCTGGTCGGCGCTTGCCTCGGCAGTGACAGCAATGATGGGAATCTTCTTTAGCCGTTCTGAAGCGCGGATCTTCTTCAACGCGCCATAGCCATCCTCATATGGCAGGCGGATGTCCATCAAAATAAGATCAAGCCGTTGCAGCGTATCCGCATATTCCACCACTTCATAGCCGGAGGTTTTCCATTCACAGTGAATGCCCAAATACCCCAGCATGCGCGCAATCAGTACAAAATTCGCAACATTATCTTCCACTACTAAAACGGTCGCGTCCTTTGGAATACTCGGCTTCTTGATGGGCTGGGTATCAAGAACATTATCAGACATTAGGCACTCCTTGCCAGAAATCGCTCGACTTCCCGGATCAATTGGTCGATATCAAGAGGCTTTTGAATATAGCCGTCGCAGCCGGCTTCAAGGGTCTTTTCCTTATCGCCGCGCATCACGTTCGCGGTGAGAGCCAGGATCGGTACGCGTTCAAAGCCCGGGGTTGTTTTGATGCGGGCTGTCAAGGTGTAGCCATCCATGTCCGGCATGTTGATGTCCATGAGGATCAGATCCGGGTGGGTGGTTTCCAGAACTTTCAAGGCTTCGGTGGCGTTGACCGCTTCGATCAGGTTGTAATCTTCGGATAACAAAATGCGTCGGACAAGCGTCCGGTTATCTGGATTGTCTTCTACATATAAAATCGTACCCTTACTATCAGTTGGCATCATCGCATAGACCTCCGACACCAATTCTAATTTTGACCACTTGGCGACCACATAACAGTCACCTTACAAAAAAATGAACAAAAATGTCGAGGGTGTCTCTCCTCGACATTGAGTGGGTGTTGGGACTCGATCCCACAGCAGGATGCCCGAGGTAACCTATTGTTGCGATTGGACCCTGATCATAGCTGGTCACAATTCTTGGCCCAAACATCAGTTATTTTTAGTACCTGATATGCCACCCTGGCAAGTACAAGATAGTGTATAGATTATAAGCCAGACAGGAATCGTTGACAATATGCGGCCGAAATCGGTTCAACTTCCAAAAGCGGCCAGACCTATACATTTGTTTACCCCCGGAGATACACTCTACAAAGAGAGTATCTATGCATGATGCAGGCCCGCCCCGTTTATCTCGCTTGGAAGTGGTCAGACGTCTGTTCAGACGCTTTTCACAGGATGATCTATCGCCAGCCGATAAACTATTCATACTAAAACGCATCATCACCCGGCTGACGACCAGCCCCCTGACCGAAGACGAGACCAAAGCCCTCCTGACCCGTGTGATCCTAAAACTGAAGCGGCATTAAAAAAATACCGCCAAACCTTTCGATTTGACGGCTTTTCACTCAACCCAGAGCGGGTGGCGGGAATCGAACCCGCGTATTGTGCTTGGGAAGCACATGTTCTACCACTGAACTACACCCGCGTAACGGCGCAGATTATACCCGTTGGATGGATGGGAGGCAAGCCATCCAGCGCCTTGGAAGGCTGCGCCTCAGGCTCAGCCGGTCACTGACTCCGATTTAACAACCGGTTCGTCAACTCGAACAACGCCTCTCCCGCCTCGCCCTGCGGATCCGCCTCGCGCAGACTGTTGATCGCCATATCCGTCATCTGAATGGACGCTTCCTTGGCTTCGCCGTATCCGCCCTCTGCAGCGAGAACTCGCGCCAATTCTTCCACTTCTTCAGCCTGGATCGGACCTTGAGCCCAGCGTTCTGCAAACTTCCCTCGTTTTCCCAGTCCGATCAGCACTGGCAGGGAATTCTTGCCTTCCACCAGATCGCTGGCCACCGACTTGCCTGTCACGGTCTCGTCACCCCAGATACCGAGAATATCATCCTGCACCTGGAATGCCAGCCCGAGATAATGCCCAAACGAGCGATAGACCTCCTGCTGGGCCTCGTCTGCCCCGCCCAACAGCGCACCGATCTGGCAGCAGGCTGCCAGCAAGGCGGCCGTCTTGCCCGAGATCATGGGCCAGTAGTCAGCAACGACCAGGTCACGGCGCTCTTCGTACGACATATCGAGATATTGTCCCATCGTGAGGTCGAGACAGGTTTTGTGCAGGACCTCTGCCGCACGCATCACCACCTCGGCGGGGTAACTCGCCTTGAGGTCGATGACCGCCTGCGAAGACATCACGAACAATGCATCCCCTGCATTGATCGCCATCGGCGCACCCCATTTCACCCACGCGGTATCGCGCCCGCGGCGTTTGGGTGAATTATCCTGAATGTCATCATGTACAAGGGAAAAATTGTGGACTAATTCGATGGCAGCAGCAGCCGGGAGGGCGCGTTGCCACTCTGCACCACAGGCTGCTGCACACAGCAATACCAGAACCGGGCGGATGCGCTTACCTGTGGCTTCCGGCCCAGCGCCTGCCCCTGTCCAACCCATGTGATAGGTCAGCATTTCATGGAAAGGTTTTGTGCGCGGCTGGTCGAGACGTGCAACTTGCTTTTGTAGCTCTTGTTCAATCTGTGGAAGAAATGTCTTGATGTCCATCTACAACAGTCCCATTTCATTTAATGTATGCCGCAACCCGTCCGGCGATGTGAAGTGAATTGTATGGAAGCCCATTGTATTCGCCCGCTGGATATTTGGCAACGAGTCGTCGATGAACACACATTCTTTCGCTGGTTTACCGATCTTCTCCAGCAAAATATGGTAGATCTCCGGCTCCGGCTTGACGTGTCCCACGGCTCCTGAAATGACCATGTCGTCGAACAGGTCAAAGAATTCGTACTTTGTACGGGCTATGGGGAAGGTCTCAGCCGACCAGTTGCTCAAGCCATAGATGCCAAACCCTGCCTGCTTCAAGGTCTTCAAGATTTCAACCGTACCCCACAGCGCACCGCCGACCGAGTCGAGCCAATGGTCGTGATAGGCTTGAAACAAATGCGCATATTGCGGGAATTTCTTTGAGTGCTCTTCTACGCCCTCGGCGAAGGGGCGGCCTTTGTCCTGCAGAGCGTTCCAAGCCATGAAATCCACTTCTTTCAAAAAGGATTCCATGCCCGCTTCATCGTTGATGAAATAACGCCGGTAGATGTGGCGCGGCTCCCACTCCAATAGAACATTTCCGTAATCAAAAATGATGGCTGTGATGTTTGTGGTCATAGCTTGATTCTACTGTAAAAACTGACAGTCACCTTCAAGGTGACTGTCAGTTTACTTTTATGACTTGATCTTCTCGCCCTTCGGGTCGACCAGCGGCTCTTTCTGTACCTCCGCCTGGATCTCGACCCCGAAACATTCAACGCTGACGCGGGTACCCGGCTTTGCTAACTCGATGGGCAGATATGTGTAAGCAATGCTCTTGTTGATGGAATATCCAAATCCGCCCGAAGTAACCCAGCCCACCACCTTGCCATCATGACGAATCGGCTCGCTGCCAAAGACGATGGTGTTCGGGTCAGCGAGTGTGATGCAGCATAGTTTCTTTTTGACGCCTTCTGCTTTTTGTTTTTGCAACGCCGCCTTGCCCATAAAATCAACGGACTTGTTCAACGCCACCGCAAACCCCAACCCCGCTTCGTAAGGTGTGTAATCAGG
>CAZJMZ010000002.1:0-1147 GCA_964547115.1 uncultured Anaerolinea sp.
CGTATTCCCATTCGGGCTGACGGAGAATCCGCTCACGCTGCAAAAGGTATGACCTTCAGCGAGTTGATTCTGGTCCAATAAAATTTCTTCAGGATTTTCCAGCGACTCTTTCTTGCGGCAGAAGATGGGATATTGCTTGCCCGCCTCGGTGCGACTGTAATACCAATACCCGCCTCGTTTCTCAGGGACGCTTGCATCGGTTTCCTGAATGCGGCCCTTCATCTCGGAGAACAAGTTCTCCTGCAATGGTTTCACGCGACCCATGACCTCTTCGAGATAGTCCATGTGGGCAGTGAGGAATTTCAGCACTTCGGGGTCTTCGCGGTTGCGCAGCCAGAAATATTCATCGGTGCGGGTTTCGCCGTGCTGGGTGATGACGTGCGGACGCTTGGGTGCGATGGGATGGGAGGGCATGCAGTCTCTTTTCAGGGTCGATGGGTTATGGCACAGGCGTGAACTACGCCAGCACGCGATAGTGTGAGACGAAACGTTTGTGATAGATCGAGAACCACACGGCATCGCTTTGGTTGCCGCCGAGGCAAACCACGTAATTGCCGATATCGCCAAGATAGAACGAAACGTGGGCCCAGCCGTCGTCCCATTGGAAGCAGGTCACTGCGCCGCGTTTGGGCGGCAGGCTGGCCTTGCCCCAATTGCGCCACGGGTAGACGAGCGCCGAGTTGGTGACGGGCAGCCCTGCTTTTTTGATGCACCAATTGACGAAGCCTGCACACCAATCGGTCTCATCGGGCAGGGATGGATACTTTTGCGAAAGGTCGGTGCTCATCAAGTATTCCACGATGCGCGGGTTGTGCACCTTGCCGGGGATCTCGCGTGTGCCAAATTCGGCATAGGCGATGGGCAGCCAGGGGTATTCCTCTTTGGTCTTTTGAATGACCACATCGCCGATCCTGGCCAGCCGTTCCACGGGGTACCAGCCCTGCTCGCCAAAGGCGTTGATGCACCGTTTCCATTTGCCGTCCGGCGAGATCTCGTCCACTTTGACGACGCGATTGAACTTCATCGGTGCCACGACGGTGGCGGCAGGATCGGGGGAACTGAGCAGGTTGAGCGAGTCGGTCAGTGCCCGGTGCAGGCCTAAGGCTGGGTAATCGGCTTCAGAGGCGAGCAGGTCGTTCGATTCGTC
>CAZJMZ010000002.1:1247-9093 GCA_964547115.1 uncultured Anaerolinea sp.
GCCAGCCCGCTGACGGTCTCGCCCAGCTTCAGCGTGCCGACAATGGCGAAGCTCAGACCGGGGCCTTTGCGCAGGTTGAGGGTCGTGGCGTCCACGCGGTAGTTAACCGTCCCTGAGTCAGGAGGCGGGGGTTCGTTCACAAACTCCAGGTAGGCCCGATTGCTCCAGCCGGTCTTGCCGTCTGGGGCGGTGACGCGCATCCAATCGCCCTGGATCTCGCCGCCTTCGATGACCATGTCGCGATTCAGCAAGCCAAGGATCGAAAAGTTCGTGCCGGGGCCCGACCGGATGCGTAAGGTAGTGGCTGTGACGATGTATTTGGACATGGGGCAACTCCTTCGTTGGTAATTGTAGCCCACAAATCGTACCCAGGTCAAAAATCTTCTGCATCTGGTGACTGCCACCAATTTTTTTCGCCTGCCTGCTCTGATGTACAATTTAACTCATGAACAGGCGGCGAATTTTTTCAAAGCGCAATCAAACCCCGCGCATCCGAATCCCTTTTACCCTGCTTTTAGTAATCCTCGTGATCGGCTTGTGTGTGCTCATCCCAACCGGGCCGGTGGATTTCACCATCCTCGACCAGCCCTTTCAGCGAGACCTGCCTACGCCACCTCCCACACTGACCCTGCCACCGCCTCCGACCAAACAGAACATTGGTCGCATCATCTTTACCTGTACCCGTGGCGATTACAACCAACTCTGCCTGATCAATGCAGATGGGACCGGCTTTCAGCAATTGACCAACGTGGAAGCCAATAACTATTACCCGGTCTATTCGCCGCAGGGAGGCTCCATTGTGTATGCCTCCAATCAGAACGGCGGCAGTTTTGACCTGTTCCTGTTTGTCTTTGAAGGGTCGCGCCTGATTCGCCTGACGAATTTTATTGGCAACGTCATCTCGCCCTCCTTCTCGCCGGATGGCCGGACCATTCTCTTTGCCAACCGGGCCGGGGAAGGCCCCACTTCACTGTGGACCGTGGAGAACACCGGTGAGAACGCCAACCTGTTGTACTCCGGCCCGAATACCATTGTCGCTGCTGATTGGTCGCCGGATGGCCGGACCATTGCTTTTGCCATGGCGGTCAACCAGCCCGATGCCTACGAGATCTTTCTAATGAACGCCGATGGCACCGGCGTGCAGCAACTCACCAACGGCCTGCCCGGTATCGGCGGCAGCATCGACTGGTCGCCAGACGGGCGCTACCTGCTGATCGCAGCCGGCCCGCCCGGGGATAAGAACATCTTCCGTGTGGATGTGCAAGCCAAAACCGCCGCCCAGCTTACCAACGGCGGCAACAACGCCGCCGCTGCTTATTCCCCTGATGGCGCATGGATCGCCTTTAACTCCCTGCGCAACAACGACCAGGCCGATCTCTATCTCATGCGGCCCGATGGTACCGGCCTGCGCCAGGTCACCACAGATTCCGAACCCGATTGGCAACCGCAGTGGGCGCCTTGACCTCTGGGTAATGGTGTTTCATCCGTATTGCGGATACAATTGGGGCATCAGCATTAATTGTACGTTTGATTCGTTGCCGAAATCTTTGAGGAACCCATGAAGAAGTTCGTCCTATCCATGCTTGTCATCGCTCTCGCCGGGTGTTCTGCCTTGCAAGACCTGCCCTTCTTGCAAAGCCCCACGCCGCCGCCCACTTTGTCCCCTGCGCCCACCGTCACACCGCTCACGCCGCGGGTCTCGAACACGCCTGATCTGTTCGCCATCAACACGCCCACGGTCACCAACACGCTCGATGCCAACGCCCCCATTCCCACGAATACACCCATTCCCACCACCACGCGGACGATCCGTCCCACCATCACGCTCGAACCCGTGGACATTTCGCTTTTCACGCCGGGGCCCAATCCCTTCATCCTGCTCTCCAAATCCACCACGCAACTGGTTTGGGGCTTTACCTGCGATGGCGCGCGCGAGATCAAATTTGTGGTGCAGCTTGTGCAGCCCCTGCGCCGCCTGAAATACGTCACGCTCTGGTACCGCCTGCAGGACAAATACAGCGCCATGCAGACCGACTGGGGCGGCGGTGTCATCATGCTCGATAACGACCGCGGCACCTACTATTACACGGTGACCCTGGACCAGATCAAAGACTACGACAAATTCTACGATGCCTGGCTTCAATTCCAGTTCGTCGCCTCCACGGTCAGCCGCAAACGGCTGGGCAGTTCCGTTGTCGACCGTACCAGCATCTCCCTGACGCATTGCAGCGTGCTTAACCCCTGAACCTGAAAGGGCAACCCATGAAAAAACACATCCCCCTGCTCCTACTCGGACTGCTCATCGCCAGTTGCTCCGGCGGCCTGCCCAATTTTGCCAGCCTGATCGCTTCACCCACGGTCCCGCCCCCGACAGATACCCCCACCATTGAACCTTCGGTGACGCCGCTGCCTACCTACGATTATTTTTCCACCGCCACCGCCACACCGGTCACCTTTACGCCCGCGCCCACCTCCCTTATCCCAGACCTGCCCACTGATACGCCGCAGCCACCGCCTGATTTTTCTGCGCAGTTTATCACCGAACTCAACCCCAATTCATACTTCAGCCAGAGCGTGGGCTTTGCCGGTATCCTGTATTCCAACCCCATTTTGTATTGGAACTCGGGCCCCTGCCAGACCCGTTACATTGATATGAGTGTCTTTGTTGAAGATATCATCAACACCAAGGATGTCTACATGTACCTGCGGCCGCGCGAGAAATCGAACACCCTGTTGGTGGGTGAGTGGAGCGCCGGAGCGCAAATGCTCAAAGCTGAGAACGGTTCCTTTAATTATCACATCCGTCCGATCAACATTCGCCAATACTATAATTTTCTCGATGCCTGGCTCGAATACCAATTTGTGGCTGTCAACGCCGATCGTGAGATCATTGGCCGCACCCCTGTTTACGAACGCAATCTGACGCTGCAAATGTGCCGGATCGTCACCTCCCCGTGATCTTTCCTCCTGAACTCCTGGCTCTTCTGCAGCGCGGAATACTGACGCCTCAGACTCCCCCGAAGCTGGTTGCCCTTACAGGAGCCGGAGCCTCCCAGGAAAGCGGACTGCGTACCTTCCGCGACGCGCAAGTGGGTTTATGGGCACAGTACAAACCTGAAGACCTGGCCTCTCCCCAAGCCTTTGCCCGCGACCCCAAACTGATCTGGGATTGGTACGCCTGGCGGCGGGAGGCTGTGAAAGCTGTGCGGCCCAACCCCGGCCATTACGCTCTCGCTGAACTCGAGCGGCGTTTCCCCCAATTCACCCTCATCACCCAAAACGTGGACGGTCTGCACCGCATGGCCGGCAGCCGCAACGTGCTCGAGTTGCACGGCAACATCCAGCGTGTGCGTTGTTCGCAATGCGGCTTGTTGACGGAAGATTGGGGCGATGACTCAGAATCGGTGCCATTGTGTCAGGCTTGTGGTGGGTTGTTGCGGCCGGACGTCGTCTGGTTTGGTGAGGCTCTGCCGCGGGACCAGCTTGAAGCGGCGGTCGAGGCGGCGCGTTCATCCGATGTCTTCTTTTCGATTGGTACGTCCGGAGTGGTTCAACCGGCGGCTTCACTGGCGCATGCCGCGCGTAACCGCGGCGGAGTGGTGGTGGAGATCAATGCTGAACAGACACCGCTTTCGCACAAAGCGGATTATGTGTTTCTAGGTCGGTCGGGTGAGATTTTGCCGGAACTGGTGCGGGCGATCTTCGCAAGCAGTTAGCGTGGTTCTTTTAAGACCAGGTTGTCAAAGTCCATCACCACGCGGGCATCCGCTTCACTGAGTTCGATGATCATCCCGGCGGCACCCTGTGCGATTGTGGTGTCTTCATATTCCATGATGTAGTTGCCGTTGATAAAGAAGATGAAGCGACTGCCCTCTGCCAGCACAGCGATCTGATTGACCTCTTCCGGGCGAATCGCATCGGTATATAGGTCGGGGACCAACTCATTCCATTCGCCATTGTTGTACAACCAAAAGTTATATTGCCCGGAATCATCGATGCTGAAATAGTAATAATCGCCGGCTTCCGTCTCGCGGAAGTACACGCCGTAATTGGCATACTCTGATGGCTCAGATGGCTTGACATCTACAGCCAGATAAAAATCGCCGAGCAGGGCATCGGTTGCACTCGCACGCTGGACGAATCCCTGATAGGCAAAAGCATCCCAGCGATATACTCCATCTTCCACGGCAAAGGTGATCTTGGTGTATTCACTGTCGTCAGTGCCGGTGTACCACTCTTCATCATTATTCTCGAACGTATCTGCAACCACCACCTGCCAGGTATCATCAGTGGTGGGTATGGCAACCGCAGTGGCCTCGTAGGCCTGTGCAGTCATGTTGGGGGTGGGAGTGGGAGTCTGTGTGGGCGTGGGGGTGGCGGTTGGTGACGGTGTAAATGTGGGCGATGAGGTCACCGTGGGTGAAGGGAAGTATTCATTATATGCAGCTTGCAGGTTCGGACGAAAGAACAGGATCGCCACTGCGAAGAATAGACCGCAGCCCAGCGCCGCGATGCCCAGCAGAAACCAGGCCACTGTTCCGCCGCTGGCTTCAGCATCAATGGGTTGCATCGATGCATCGCCAAACGCGGAGGTGTTGATGCTGGAGTCTTCCTGATCGAACGGGTTTTGTAAATTATCAGCCATTTTTCCTCTTTGTTCCCCCGAGTATAACGGCTGGATCGCTTATTTTGGGAGGCGCAATTCTACGTTGTCAAATTCGAATTCTGCCTCGTCTCCTGCCCGGGCCTGTTCGATCGCCAGCGCGATCTTGCCACGAGTGAGCGTTTCGTCCGTGATCTGGGCCAGGTAATGACCATTGATGAAGAATGTGAATTGCGATCCCTGGGCGAGTACAGTGAGCCGATTCACTTCACCCCGCTGGATGAGGTTGGTAAAGGTCCAATCGCGCAATGTCTGCCACTCGCCGTTGGATAGCAGAAATGTGTACTGGCCACTTTCGCGGATGCCGAAATAGTAGAAGTTGCCATCTGTGTCTTCGCGCAGAACCAGGCCATAATCGGCACCTGGTGCGCCGGAGACCTGGCGGACATCCACACTGAAGAGAAAGTCGTCGTATTCGTTGAAGTTAACCTTGATCCAGCCAATGAAGGCTTGCTTGGCGGTCGAGTTCCAGATGTATTTTCCATCTTTGATTTCGTAAAAGCGCGATGCATATTCGCCGTTGGATTCTCCAACCACCCAGGCGTTCCGGTTCGAATCGAAGTTGTCTGAGAATTTCACCGGCCAGTCTGTGCTGATTGCGGCAACAGTGGCTTCAATTGCCAGCGCCGTCTCGGTGGCGTGTTGAGCGCGGGCGGTGGAGGTGAGGTTGGGCGTTGGCGTAGGGGTATAAGTGGGTGTGGGGGTATTCGTGACGGTGGGCGTGGCAGTGGCTGTAGGTGTACGTGTCAGAGTGGCAGTTGGTGTAGCTGATGGAAAGTAACGCTCATACAGAGATTGTTGATTGGGTTTGAAGAAGAACACCGCTCCTACGAATAAGAGTCCGCACCCGATGGCGATGATTCCGAGCAACGCCCAGACCAAGCCTTGTGGCCGTTCGGCGGCTTCGATGGGTTGCAAGCCGTCAGACTCAGGGTCTGGTAAAGGCTCAAGTTGCGGCACTTCGTCCATTTAGAATTTCTCCACTTCATCCAACACAGCCAGCACTTGCACGGCTTGGGCACGGGTTTCCTGGTCGCCGTTGCGGAAGGCGACCAGGGCGTGTTCAAAGGCTTCGTTCTTTTTGAATTGACGGATGAACTCGCGGCTCATGTTCAAGTGAGTGGCCGCCTCGGTTGGGGATAGGCCCACTGCCGCATGTCGGATGACCTCCCCCTTGCGCGTCAGCCACCAGCATACATCGGCGCGTGTCTGGCTCCAACCCCACAAACTGCTGAAAAGCCACAGCCCACCATTGACAAGCATAAAGAGTCCAAAGGCGCTGTTAAATTCTTCACCGATCAGGCCGAAAAGCAGGAGCGTGCTGGCAGCGCGGATTGCCACTAATAAGATGCCTTGTTGAGTATGGCGAAAGACAAAAGCACTGCGCGATGTCATTCCCAATAATATGGGTGTCTGCATGATCACTGGTACTAGTAAACTTAGTGAACGACTTTGGAAGTTGTCAGTATAGATGACTGGGTTTATGAAAGTGAAAACAAGACAAGGGACGGTCAGAAGCGGAGAGAGAAACAGCCAGGTGTAGATGCGCCCTGCGGTCTTCTTTTCCTGCACGCTGACCGTGTAGCTTGCGTCCAGCCCGGGTTTCAGGTTCAGCAGGGCAACCACACCGAGAAAGAACAACGCGCCACCGACCGAAAACAGGGCGAGACCCACGGCTGCCAATACTGGCCAAACCCACCTGGGCAAATTACCGAGTCCTTTTTGCAGGAAGAGCGTTGTACGGTTATCTGGTTTGACCAGTGTCAGCACCAACAAGATGCCAGCGATGACCACGACCATTGAAATACAAACGAGCGCCAGGAGCACAGGTAACGCGGGCATGGCCTACTCCCACTGCTCGAGCGTTTCGCTCAATTCGCGCATCCGTTCCCGCAGCCGCTCACGCGAACGTTCGATGGCAATAGCCAAAGCCATGATGAACAGACCGGCTGCGAAGGCCACCAGCCAGCGATTGATGTCGTAGACGTTCACCAGCACGATAACCTGTGCGAAGAGGTTGAGTGCCACGGCCGCGATGCCCGCAAAGAAAGGCACTTTGCGTTTTTGGTATACGCCCCACGCAATGACCAGCAACCCTTCCACCAACAATAGCAGGAAGTAAGGCAGACCGTTTGCACCGTTCACCGATTGGATGAGTGTCGTCACCAGCAACAGGCCCAGTCCCAGAACTTCCAAGCCCATTGCAAAGCGGCTCTTGGCGTGGTTCCATTCGAGATAGGCCAGCCCCAGAAAATACAACCCGCCGGGGATCGCATACCATTGCGGCTGACTCACGTCATTGACGATCAACAGGATCACCCAGGCCGCCTCCAGCAAGGCCATGCCCAGATAGCCGAGCCGGTAATACCGTCCGCGGTAAGCGATGGCCACATACAAGGCTCCGGCAAAGGCCAGCGCGATCGCGGAGGAGGTCATGTTGTTTCGCAGGGTAAAGAGATCGATGATTGCCGCCACGCCGGTGATGGCAATACTGGAGAAGGTCAATGGACGCGGCCAGACACTCAGAGCCTTCATGCGGGATGAGAGCCAATCAAGGCTACGACCGACGAAATACAGCCCGAATCCGAGACCGCCGAAGACTGCCACGCCCGCTTCGAATCCCACCCCGGCCTGTTTCAGCGATGCTCCGGCCGCCAGCAAGCTGAAACCGACTGCGCCATACACCAGCGGCTCCTCCTGCCAAAGAATCGCGAACAGTGCGAACAACACGGCATAGCCGCTGGCGACGATGAGCGTGGTGTCAGTGCCGGTCAGCGCCAGCGCCTGCCAGACGACCGTCTCGAAGAGCGCGAAGGCAAAGAATGGACGCGCCCAGGGATGGCCAAAGAGATGTTCAAGGATCGAAAAACGATAAGCGCTTTGTCCATCCGCTGTAGCGACCGGGTAGGTTCTGCGTTCAAAGGCATAACCGATCAGTGAAGTGAGCCAGGTCATCACCAGGAAGGGGATGGTAATATAGCGCAACGGTCCGCCGGATGGGTTGATGGTGAAATACGCCAGCACGGTCATGTGGGCGGTGAACAGCCCGGCATAGATCCATGCCGGGGAGCGGAAGAGCGCCGCCGAGGCGAAGTAGACCAAACTGGCCACGCCGAACGCGATGGTTAACGGCAGGGGTGTTCCGTAGGATTGCAGGATCATGCACACGCTGAGCGCGTATGC
>CAZJMZ010000002.1:9193-31416 GCA_964547115.1 uncultured Anaerolinea sp.
ACGGCAGGGGTGTTCCGTAGGATTGCAGGATCATGCACACGCTGAGCGCGTATGCTATCAAGTAGAAGGGTGTGGAAGTTTGCAAAAGCCACGGAGTCTCTGACTTGCGTGAGAAGGCGAAGCGCCCCATTCCAAGATACGTCACCAGGAACGGGAGCCAGGCCAACCCATGCCATTGACCAGGCAAATTGGTCAGTGTGACGGTCAGGAAGTATGGCACTGCTGCCAGCCCGGCAGCGGGATATAGAAAGACCTGCTGACGCAGGAGCAATCTGGAAAGCACATACAAAGCCACGATGGCTGAGTACACACCAATCGTCAGCAATTTATTATCGGTGGCGACCAGCAAGGCAAGAAGGCTCAACAGGTAGCCGGGGAAGTAGAAAGGCAGGGCAAAGGGATGGAGTTGGCGGCCACTTTCGGGTGGGTTGAAGCGGGTGATCCAGCCCCGGTCAAAGAGTTGGCCAAAGCCGAGATAGATAAAACCGAAGGCGGTGAAGGTCCAGGCCACGATGGCAGGCCGCATCCAACCGTTGTAGGCGAGGGTCATTAGGACGATGATCGGGGCCAGTACGGTGGAGAGAAATAACCAGAACGATTGCTGAAAGAGCACCGCCGAAATCGCATAAACACAAGCGTTGATGATGAGCGCGTAAATGAGCAGCCGGTCATTGCCAAAGGTCATGGCAGCGCCGATGAGCGTGAGCGCGTACGTGGCTGTGTAGAAAGGCCAGGTGGGGGCTGTGACTAAGCCGTGGGCCTTCACCTTTCGTGAGGCAAAACCACTGGCGAGATATAACGGTGACAGGGCGGTGAGCGCCAACCCGCGGGATGCGATGGAGAAGTGGTTGAAAGCCAGCAATTGGTCGATGAACAGCGGAAAGGCATAGACCGCGCAGAACAGAAAGAGCGTGGAGAAGCCGGGGAAGATCGTCTCGCCCACTTTGCCGAGCAACAGGCGGCGGAAATCTACAAAGGTGTGGTGCTTCCCGTATTGGATGAGTAGGTGCGATATGGCCGTCACGCCGATCCATGGCCCCAACGTCCAGAGCAGGGCGAGTTGGTCAAATGCCGACCAGAGCACCGCGCCGGTAAGTAGAACATAAGCGCCCAGATACAAACCGTGTGCATAGCGTTCTTCGGTGTGGTCAGTCAACCCGGCGGCCATGAAGTGGATCAGCCCGAGCCCGCACCAAACGAGTGCGTATTGTGGCACGGTCAATGCTGCACCGAACAGCGTTTTGCCATAGGCGATGAAATATAAAGTGACCGGGATGAATGATAGTACGGGTATGAGATACAGCAGATACCGGGTACGATACAGCCGGGCCGCCATGAGCGTTATGAATACCAATAATCCTTGTGCGAGCAAGGCGGAAGGATACTCTGCCCGCTGATCACCGGTGAAGAAGTTGATGGTGACGGGCGTTGTCAGAATGAGTCCCAGCCCTGAGAGCAGGAGCCAGCCGAGGGTGAGCGGGAGGCGGAGCGCTTGCGTCCACTTGACTTTGGTGCGGGCAAGCAATCGTTCGACGAACATGAGCAGAGCGGCAAATACGATCCACGCCAGTGCGTCCCATTGATAGGGCAGGTGCACAAGGGTGAGGGTTTGTGCGAAGGTAATCGTCAGCGCCGCCACTGTGGCCCATGCGCCTGGAATAACAATAAAGCGACGTTTGAAATTGTACGTGCCGAAGAGATATAAGCCGCTGGCGATGAGCGGCACCGAGGCGCCGACCCAGTGAATACTGCTGCTTGAATTATTCCAATCGATGGAATTGACCAGGGCATAAAGACTCAAGCCGTAACCGATGGCGAACAACACCGCAGGATGATACTTTTCGCGGGCCGTGGCGCGGCGGTCAAGATATAGGCCGAGCGGCAAATACAGCGCGCCCACACACAGCATAAACACAAGGCTGTAGAACTGTCCGGGTGTGCGGAGCATGTCCAATACCAATGTGGTAAACCCGATGAAGACGATCCCGGCGATGGCCGTTTCGATGGCGCGATTGTAAAGATAAGCCAGCCAGGCCAGTGCCAGTATGGTGATACCAAGCGCGACCAGTGCGGTGGTCGTATCTGGCGATGCCAGGGCCACGCCGATCATACACAGTATATACGTGTATCCGTGCAGGGGCAGGCGATACTCAGCGGCGCGGTGGCGTAAACGCTCACCGAGCAGGATGTAGACCAGACCCAAGCCTGTGAGAGCCGCGCCGAACCAGAAGCCCGGCAGGTGGGTGCCATACCAACCCATCGCCACCCAGACCGGGAAGAGCGCCCCCAAGAGCCAGAGAAAGATCGACTTGCCCAACCCGAATGGCAGCCAACTGACCAGGTCTGACAATGCCGGGTGTTCGTTGCCAGCATGCCAACGGAAGGCCAGCAGGTAAAACACCAGGGTCAGCCCAAGTGTGGTCGAAGTGGGGATGTAGCTCCAGTTTTGGATTTCGTAAAAATATTCCAATGACAACAAGCCAAGCATAAACAATGCCAGGCCTTGTGAAACGAGATGCAACGCCTGGGCATGTTTTGTGGAATTGCGTAATGCAGCGGCGATGACGAGATAAACCAGTGCCAAAGCAGATCCGCAGACGGTCAACCAACCGAAAGGCTGCTGCGCTTCGAACAGCCTGAGCCCCTCCCAAGCCGCAAACCCGAACGGCGCCATGAACAAGCCTGCTGCCAGCAAGGTGAACTGGGCGCGCTTAAACAGCACAGCACAGACCAGCAGGTTCACCACGGCGAAGGTCAGGCCAATCACACCAGGCCAAACCTCTGTGAAGGCAAACACAAATCCGCTTAATGCGCCAACGGCGGTGAGGAAAAAGCCAGTTGCATGCAGAGCGCTCTTGTATTGCCCGCTGACCGCCTCAGATAATCCAAGGCGCGACACTTTAAATCCGACCAGCAAGTACACGAGCGCCAAACATGTTGCTGCCAAGGCATACCATGACAGTGGTACTTCAGCAAAACGCAGGCCGAACACGACCGTGCCAACAGAAGCGCCCACCGCAGCGAATACCATAAAGACCGATGGGGTGTATACGGCTAACATGCCATAGCCCAGCACTGCCAACAGGAAAGCCATGGCAATGGGCAGGTTGTCGAAGAGGAAGAAGACGTAGAAGAGGCTGGTGGAAATCAAGATGTGCGCGAGGGCGCGTGCGACCTTTGAGAACCGTTGCCAGCGTTCACCCCCTCTGCCAAGACGGGTGGCGAGCAGGATCATGCCCACGCCGGATACTGTGACCGAGTCCACGGTCCAGGCGAAGGCGGGTTTGGGAGTGGGGATGCGGGTGAGTGCAAAGAGGATGGATGCGCCGCCGAGCAAGGTGAGTGCATCGAAAAACTCCCCTTGCAGGCGCGAAGCCGTGAAAGTGTACAAGGCTGTACAGAATATCGCCACAGCGAGCCAATAGGCTGGTCCATTCACCTGCTGGGCCAACCCGCCAAATTGATAGATGGCGGCAAAGTCCACGGCGACGAGGACGGCGCCGATGCCGGTCAGCACGGTGCCAGCCTGGGTAAGTTTGAGCTTGATCCGTACGAACCAGCCGCCTGCATAGAACAGCAACGGCACAGCGGCGATCAGCAGAATCTGCACGAGCGTGCTGAACTGGTCCCAGAAGCGAACGACGAGCACGGTGGCCGAGACCACGATCATGAATGCGCCGAGATAGAGCAGGGCACGCAATAACGCACCACTGGTCACAGCGTCGGCGAGTTGGGCGCGGACCTTGTTCCAGTCCATTGGGGGACGTTGCGGTTTGGGGGCAGGTCTGGGCTGAGGAGCGGCTTTGGCAACCGGGGCAGGCTGAGGCTTGGGGGCTGCGGGCGCAGGCAGATGGACCGGTTTGGGGGCAGGTACTGGTGCAGGTGCGGGAATGGCTTGTGGGGCGGGCGTGGCCTGCGCCTTTTCCGTCAGAGGGGCCGCGCCGTGCGGCAACAATTGCTTGCGCAGGGCGGTTTGCCGGTTCTGGACACTATCGCGCAATTGCTGAAATAGTTCAACCTTGAGTTCAGTGCGGCTGGCAAGCCAGGTTTCAAGATACGCCAGATGTTCAAGCTCTTCCAGCGGCCCGCGTTCGTAGGCTTCGCCGCAGTGTGAGCATTGCAGGATGGCCGTATTGCTGGTGCTGTGCTGGCAGTTTGGGCATTTCATTTCTCACCTCATCATGTACAACCCTCAGTATGCTGAAAAAGGACTGCCAATGCAATGGATTTAACTGCCAAAAACCGCCGACTTTTAAAAACTCCGGCTGGGTCTCAAGCCCAGCCGGAGTTGATGAACTATTTGAGGATCACACCGCTACGAGACGGGACAGTGAACCACAGCCGCCCGTTGACCGAGATCTCGGATGCTTCGCCGAAGAGCACCTTGGGGCTTTTCGACGCATCGAACGTCAGGTGAACCTGCTGAGGCGATTCTGAGACATTCAGCGCCACGATAAACGTTTTACCGTCCAGTGTGCGCGAGAAGGCATAGACGCCATTGGCCGACCACAACCGATTGAAATTACCGCGCCGCAGGGCCGGGTTCTTCTTACGCAGGGCGATCAGGTCTTTGAGATAGGCTTGCAGGTCTTTGTCCCATTTGTTTTCATCCCACGGGAAGGACTTGCGGCAATAGGGATCGTGGGCGCCATCGAGACCGATCTCGTCGCCGTAGTAGATGTTGGGCGCGCCGGGGTAAGCCATGAGGAAGAGCCAGGCCAGTCTCAGCGCAGACTTATCGCCATTGACGCAGGAGAGAAAGCGCGGGGTGTCGTGGCTGTCGAGCAAAGTGAGTTGAGAGTAGGTGATATCGTGCTTGTACAGGCCAAGATTATGGTCGATGCGGTTGGCAAACTCGTGGGCATCGATGGGTTCCTTGATGCTGTGATAGTTGGATTGTTGATGAACCACGCCCAGGTCCAGTTTTTTGGCGGTGAAAGCCATGACCGGGCGGGTGACATCATAGTTCATGATGGCATCGAACTGGTCGCCTTGCAGCCAGCGGTGCGATTCGTGCCAGATCTCGGCCACGATATACGCTTCAGGATTGATCTTGCGCACGCGAGTACGGAATTCCTGCCAGAATGAGTCGTCGTCGATCTCGGTGGCTACGTCGAGTCTCCAGCCGTCAATGCCAAGGCGAACCCAATGCTCGGCGACCCCAAAAAGGAATTCGCGCACAGCGGGAATATTGGTATTGAATTTGGGTAGGGCGGGCAGGTTCCACCAGCCCCGGTAGCCAATGGCCTTGAGGCTGTCTTCGTGATGCAGGGCTTTGACTTCCTGCGGGCCAGGGTAGGCGCCCCAGTGTTTGTGTCCGTTCAGGCGTTCAGGGTCGAAGAAGAACCAGTCCTTGTAGGGGGAGCCGGCTCCGTTTTCGAGCACATGATGGAATTGCCAAAATCCGCGTGAGGCATGGTTGAAGACGCCATCGAGCACAATGCGGATGTTCTTCTTGTGCGCTTTTTCAAGCAGGTGCAAAAAGGCCGCATTGCCGCCCAGCAGTTCATCCACGTTGTAGTAGTCGTAAGTGTGATAACGGTGATTCGAAGCTGAAGCAAAAATGGGGTTGAGATAGAGCGCGGTGAAGCCCATGTCCTTGATGTAATCGAGACGTTCAGCGACTCCGTATAAGTCGCCGCCTTTGAAGCCCATGGGTGTGGGGGGCGAGTCCCAGGATTCGAATGTCAGTTGATGATTGGGGTTGCGGGCGGAGCGGGCGAAACGGTCGGGAAAGATCTGATAAAAGACCGCATCCTGCACCCAGTCGGGCGTGGTGATTGTCATGGAGAAAACCTCGGCGTTGAATGGATGACCACCTGATGGAGGTCGAAAATTAGGATACGGGGCGTGATTCTACTTCAATTTGAGGGATGCTGCGCAATGGGATTGTTTTATTACGAATTTGTCAGGGCCTTGCCAGGAGGAAACGCAACGGGATCTCCACTCGTGCTGCCCACGCTGCTTCATTATGGTCGGCCCCTTCAAATTTGCAGGTGAGCCAGTTGGACTCTTTGCGATAACCCGCTTCCTGAAGATATGCATCCATGAGGTGTTGATAGGGCTCGTAAGCAGAGTCCAGTCCACGTGTGCCGAAATCGAAATACAGTTTATGGGTCGCCGGGTCCGGCAGGTGTTGCGCCATGAGGCGGACAAGATCGGCTTTACCGGCGGTCCAGTGGGTGGAGAGACAGCCAGCCCCATGGAACACATCGGGATATTCGCTGATGGCGTACAGCGAAACCAATGCGCCCATGCTTGAGCCCATGATCCAGGTATCTGGTTGCCCGGGACAGGTACGGAAGGTTGAATCGATATGTGGTTTGATCTCGTGCACAAGGTATTTTAGATAGGCATCGGAGACCGGCTCGCCGCCGGCCCATTCAATGAAAGCCTGATGCTGGTCCTTGAACACGGACGAGCGATACGGTTTTTCGGGCATGTAATCGCAGCGGCGCGGATGCCGGTTCCAGATGCCGACGACGATGAGGCCGCGCGTGACACGTTGCTCCATCAGATGGGAGATGACCTGGTCCATGCCCCAGGGAATGCCGGCAAACGAAGTCTCTGGATCGAAGAGATTTTGCCCATCGTGCATATATAGGACGGGATACGCTTCGTTGGAATCGAAATATCCCGGTGGGAGCCAGATGTCGATAGGGCGGGCGACGGTGTGGCGTGAAGGCAGGTCGAGGCGTTGGAGAGTGCCGAGCTGCATGGCAGGTTGCTGGTTGGTTTACGAGGTCTCGCCGGTGTTGCCGAAGAGCAGTTGTTCGAGCAGGGTGCGCTGCAGGATGATGAAGATGATCACCACCGGCACCGACATGATCAACGCCAGCGAGCCGATCTGACTCCACGGTTGGGCGGAGCCGGAAGCCAGGATCGAGTAGATAGACATGGCCAGCGTGACGTTCTCAGATTTATCGACGAACAACCAGCCGATGGCAAACTCTGAATAGCCCATCAGGAAAGCGATCAGCGCAGAGACGGCGATGGATGGCAAGGCCAACGGCAGGCTGATGCTGATGAAAGTGCGGAAGGTCCCAGCACCATCGAGATAGGCGGCTTCCTCCAATTCCTTGGGGATGGTCTGGAAGGCGGCGCGCATGTTCCAAATGCAGAACGGCATGGCGAAGGCCGCGTAAACGATGCCCAGCCCCAGCAGGGTGGTACGGATCTTCAGGATGCTCAGTACGATGTACAACGGCGTGGTGAAGGCGATGGGTGGCAGCATGGCGGTGAGCAGCATGAGGAACAAGCCCGTTTTGCGGCCGGGGAAGCGGAAGCGCGCGAACGCATAGGCGAGACTGAAGCCCAGCACAATGGCGCCGAATGCCGCGCCGAACGAAACGCTCAGGCTGTTGCGCAGCAGGTTCGAAAAGGTGACGGATTGGTAGGGCTTGTCCATCACTTGCAGGAGCGGGGTGATGGAGAATTCTTTTGGGGTGAGGCGGAAATCCACGGGACGGCTTTTGAGCGCGCCATCGAAGGCGAGGCGGGAGATGCTCCAGATGGGCACCAACACAAAGAGGCCGATCAACCCCAATAAGAGTTGTGAGGCGAGTTGTTGTGTGAATCCGGGTTTACGCATAGGTTACTCCTTCGTCCGCTTTGCTGAGGCGGTTGAACGAAGCGACGAATCCGATCAGGATGAACAAGGTGACGATATTCAGGGCGGCTGAAACGGCGAACTGGCCGTTGGCCCCGAAGAAGCCGCTGGGGTTGAACAGGTTGTACGAAAGCGTGGCGAGCGTGGTCATCGAGAAGTTGCCGTGGAAGAAGCCAAAGAGCTGGATCAGGTAGAACTGGTTGAAGGCAAAGATGCCGCGGATGATAATGGCCGGGACGATCAACGGCGAGAGCAGGGGCAGGGTCACGTTACGAAAGGTCTGCCAGGCGTTGGCGCCGTCGATGGCGGCGGCGTCGAACACATCGGCGGGCACCTGCTTCAACCCGGCGGTAGCTGCCAGCATCATGAACGGGAAGCCGTACCACAAGTTGGCGATGAGTAGTACCAACATCGTCAGGTTCGGGCTGCGTTCCCAGCCGTTGAAAAAAGCCACAGGGATATCAGGCCCCAGGTCTTGTGTGGCGAGCGCGATCCAGCCGAACGGCGAGACGAATACGGTCAGCCACATCAACGCGCCGATGGTTTCAGGGATGGCCCACGGCAAAATGAACAACGTCTGCCAGCCGCGCCGGAAGCGAATGCGCTTGTTCCATAGTAACAAGGCGGCGCCCACACCCAGCATGGTTTGCAGTGCCACGGACAGTACCGTCCATATAAAGTTGAAGGCCAGAATGCCCTCTGACGTGATGGTATCGAACACGGGCAAATAAGAACTCGGGCCGGTGAATTGCACTTCCTTTGAGCGGAATGGGAACTCGGGCTGTGCCGCTTCCACCTGCCCGCTCAGGCCGCCCCAAAACTCACGCCACACGCCGCCGTTCAACCCGTCCTTGATGGCGATGCTATTGAAGTCGGTGAACGACATCGCTACTTGAAACAGGATGGGATATAACGTGAAGACGATAAATACGATCAATCCCGGCACCAGCCACGGGATGGAGTGCAGCACTTCGCGACGATTGAAGTGCTCCGCTTCTTTCTTTCGGCCAAACCTGCTGAGGCCGTCTTTGACCTGTTCCCAGCCCGCACCCAGTGCCTCGGCGGCAGCGAGGGAGAGCGGGGCCGTGAGTACAAGGATGTATTGCGGCCATTTGGTGGGCCAGGCGAGCAGGAACAGAATGGCCACGCCCAGCCACAAGCCGAAGACGCGTTCCCGCTTCCACAATTTTCCCAGTCCCAGCAAGGCCAACGCAGTGATTAGCACGTCCGGGCCGAGCACGAACACATCCTCGTGCCAGACGATCGGCGACATGGTCAACCATACGAAGGGCTGCCAGGTGGGGAAGTTGGCGTTCTGCACTTCATTGGCGGTGGTGGCGTAGTTGGCGTGATAGAAGATGGTCTCTTGCAGACGGCCGGCCAGATCGGGCCAGAGATAGGGGTCGGCAGCGATAAAGACACAGACAGCCAGTACGCCCCATAGTGCAGCACGGCTGAAAAAGCTGCGCATGGCGGCCTGTTCACGGGCCAACAGGAACCAATCGATCAGAATGGCGATTCCCACCAGACAGTAGATGTATTTCGAGGCGGCGGTCAGGCCGAGGAAGAAGGCCGAAACCAGCAGCCAGCCGAGTGCGTTGTTCCGTTTTTTGAATTGGAGATAGGCCAGCACCGTAACCATACTCGTCAGGGTTGGCAGGCCCTCGAGCATGACCTGCGCGGCATATTTGATGGTGAACGAGTGGAACGCGAGCACCAACCCGCCTACCGGATTGACCAACGCAACGAGCAGGACGGTCAACGTCCCTTCGAGCGCGCCAACCATGCGCCCTGCCCGAAGCAGGTCTTTGGGAATGGAGCGGTCAGGCCCGGCGGAGGTGGGCTTATCGGCGATCAATGGCGACTCAGGCACTGAGAGCAGCCCGATGCCATAAAGGATCTTGGAAAGTGGCGGATGTTCGGTGCGATAGTTGGTCTGTTGAAAGCCCGCCCAGTCATCGGTGCGGATGAGCTGTGTAAACTGTTGTGCAGCACGCAGGTAGTCGTCTTCGTCGAAATCCACGGGCAGTTTTTCCACGGCCCGCACACGCAGCGACCATGCCATGGCGGTGACCAATATCACTGCCGCGATCTTGATTGCAAGGGTCTTCAGTTCAGTTGATCTCATAGCCAGCCTTCTGTGGTGTTTTCATGAACATTATACGACCGCATTAAAACAAAAAGCATGCCTGTTGTCATCGTGCGAATTACTCAGATTTTCATGACGGAGTACCTGTTTTTTCAAATGGATTTCTGGGTGGGACGGTATAATCCCAGCATGGAAACCGACCCGAACAGCCTCGACCCTGAACTCCGTACCGCCAGATTGTATGCCATTGCCTCGGCAGCGCTGGGCGTGATGAGCCTGTGCACTGCCATCATCCCGGCTTGTGGCGGCGTGACCAGCGTGCTGGGAGTCCTGCTTGGCCTTTCCAGCCTGCGGACGGAGCACAGTCGCACGGCGATTATCGGGATCGCGATTTCAAGTTTGGGAGTGTTGATCACGATCGTATATGCACTGTTCGTGTATTTCTACCAGCCTTGAAACGGCGGATTGAAAAGCCGTTACAGAACACAAACCCCGACAGTGGTTGCCGGGGTTTGTTCTTTATTTCAACGCAAAGATGTATGCCTGATAGGGTGGAAGTTCAGGGAGCGGTTTATAGTCCGCGAAGAGACCGCCGGTGATGGTGAGGGCAGAACCCGATGCAGAGTCGAGTTGGGACACGGCGGTCAAAGAGCCATCGGGTAGAAGTTTCTCATTGAGCTTCAGGGCGTAATCGCTGATGGCTTCGCCCTTGAGGTTGACCAGGATGAGGAAATGCTCGGCCCCATCGGTGCGCAGCATGGCAAAAACACCGGGATTGTCCGTATCCAGCACGGCGATCTGGCCTCTACGCAAGGCCGGGTGTTCCGCCCGGAGTTTGGTCAGCGTGCGGTACAGGTTGATGAGTGAGTTCGGGTCTGCATCCTGCACGGCCACATTGACTTCAGTGTAATTTGCGAAGGGCGCACGCCAGGGCGTGCCTGTGGTGAACCCGGCATTGGCTGCGGCGCTCCACTGCATGGGCAGGCGGATGTCTTCATCCGGTTTTTTGCCTTGCATGCCGATCTCTTCGCCGTAGTAGATGAACGGTGTGCCGGGCGATGTGAGCATGAGCACGGCGGCGAGTTTGGCTTTTTGCATATCGCCGTTGAACACGCTCATTACGCGGTTCTGGTCGTGGTTGGTGAGGAAGGTGGCGTAGTTGCCATCTGTGATGTCTTTGAGCGTGAAAGCCCAGGCGCCGTTAAGACCGGTGTTCGATTCGCCGAGCACGCTATTAACGAAGCCGCTGGCGAGTTCAAAGTTGAAGATCTGGTCGGTCTGGTCGGTGTATTTGGTGGCGAGAAACGCGCCCGCACCATACACTTCACCCACGGTGTACGCCTCCGGGCTGAGGCTTTTGTAGAACGTGTAATAACCTTTCAGCCATTCATGCGTGGCGGGAGTGTTCTCGAGTTTGTTGCCTTCTTCGATCAGGTGTTTGACGGCATCGATGCGGAAGCCGTCCACGCCTATGCCGGTGAGCCAGTGTTGTGTCACCGCTTCCATTTGTGCGGTGACTTCGGGATTGTTGTAGTTCAGGTCGGGCATGCCGCCCCAGAAGTAGCCGTAGTAGTAGCCGTTTTTGCCCTGATGCCACCGATCTCCGCCCTCGTTCGACCACACATACCAGTTGCGATATTTAGATTCGGGGTTGTTGTTGGCGTCCACGAAGAAGGGATGCTGGCTGGAGGTGTGATTGAGCACCAGATCGATGATGATCTTGATATCGCGTTTGTGGGCTTCGGTCAGCAGGTTCTTGAAATCGTCCAGCGTGCCGTATTGCGGGTTGACGGTGTAATAGTTCAGCACATCGTAGCCGTGGTAGGAAGGCGATGGGTTGATAGGCATGAGCCAGATGGCGTTCACCCCCAGGCTTTGGAGGTAATCCAATTTTTGGGTGATGCCATTGAAGTCGCCGATGCCATCGCCGTTGGAATCGTTGAACGAGCGGACGAAGATCTCGTAGAAGACCGCGTCGCGCCACCATGCGGCTGGTCCACTTTCAGGGGCGGATTCTGTCGCTTGGGCAGTGGCAGGCAGAGGGGTGGGCGGAGGCGGGGTTGGGGTGCCGGTAAGGCAGGAGGTGAGGAGAAAGCTCAGGGCGAGCAGCAGGGTGATGAGTCGTTTCATGTCCATAAAAAATTCGGGCGGTCTGTGCGACCGCCCGTTGTGAGTTTAGCCTTTGACAGCGCCGGAGGTGAGACCGCCGGTAATGTATTTTTGCAGTGCGATGTAGATGACTGCCACCGGGAAGGCCACAATGATTGCCATGGCAGCAAAGCGGTTCCAGGGGATGGCGTTGGCGTATTGGCCGGTCATGTTGTAGAGTGTCATGGCGAGCGTGTAGCTTTCGGGTTTGGTGAGGAAGAGCCAGGAGAGCGCGAATTCCTGCCAGTGGCCGATGAAGCCAAGGAAGAAGGTAACCGCGAGTTGTGGCACAGCCAGCGGGAGGACGATGCGCCAGAAGATCTGGTTGCTGTCGGCGCCGTCGATAGAGGCAGCCTCCTCGAGGTCGAGAGGTATGGTGTCGAGATAGCCTTTGAGGTTCCAGATGGCGAAAGGCAGGGCGCTGGCAACCATGGCAATGCCCACACCGAGGAGCGAGTCGCGTAGGTTGAAGATGAGTTTCCCGGCGGCGCCACCATCACAGGTGAAGAGGGGTGCAAGGGCAGTGACGCCGTCACCGCAGTCCTTGAGTTGGAAGGTGTTCATGAGCAGGAACAAGGGGGCCGAAAGACCAACTGCGGGCATGAGCAACGGGATGAAAAGCAGAACCATCAAGACCTGCCGCATGGCGAACTTGAAGCGTGAGAAGGCATAGGCGGCGGTGACGGCCACGAGCAGCGAGATGAGACCCACCCCGGCAGAGAGCAGGAAGCTGTTGGTGAGCAACTGGCTGAAGGTGACAGGGTTGGCAGTGGGCCGGTCAATGACTTGTTGGTAGGCTGTGAACGATAGTTCCTGGGGGATCAGTTCCAAGGCGGAGGGACGGGTGGTTTTGGAACTGAAGGACAGGGTGATGATGTACATGATAGGGAACATCACCTCGAGCGCAATGAAGAGAGTCAGTAATTGGAGCAGGAGTTGCCGCCATAGTGGCAGATTGCGCCCGCCGACTTCGCCGGATGTGTTGACGTTGAGGATCCGGGTGATGAGGTTCTGTTTGGGTTCAGAGGTATTCGTCGTCATGGCTGTACCCTATATGTAGCTTTCCGTGGCGCGGGTGATGCGGTTGGTGATCAAGAAGACGACCAGCGCGACAATGAAGATGAACACTGAGAAGGCCGCAGCGGCGCCATACAACCGCAGGTTGCGGACGAGGTCGTAGGCGAAGGTGACCAGAATCTCGGTGCTGCGGGCGGGGCCGCCGCCCGTCATAAAGAAGACGAACGAGAACAGGTTGAAGGAGGTGATGAAACCATAGACCGCGGCGGGAATCATGGCCGGGCGCAGGAGTGGCACGGTGATGTTCCAGAATTGCTGGCTGCCGCTGGCGCCGTCGATAGAGGCGGCTTCGTATAAGTCCTTGGGGATGCTTTGAAGTGCGCCGGTGGCGACGACGGTCATGAAAGGCCAACCAAGCCAGAAGTTGGCGATCATCATGGCGTAATAGGCTAGGGTGAGCGGTCCGCCGGGGAGCAGCCAGGGGATGGGCGGGGCGAATTCGGTCAGCCAGCGGATGCGGACGGGGTCGGTGGCGCCGAAGAGGGCTGAGACGGTGGTCAGGAACTGATTCATGGCGCCATAGGATTCGTCGAAGATATTGCGCCAGACGGTGGCGACGACGAGCGGCGGGACGACGACCGGCAGGATATAGATGGCGCGGTAGATCTTTTTGAACCATAAACCCTGTGTGTTCAACAGGACCGCGATCAACACCCCGGCAGGTACGTGTACCATCACGTTGGTGATGGCCCACCAGAAGTTATAAACCAACACCCGCACGAAGTTGAAATTCTGGACGGGCAAGCCGCCGGTGAGGATGTCGATGTAGTTTTTGAAGCCAATGTAGTTGAGTTGGGGGGAGGCGAGGCCGAGACGAAGGTCCTTGGTCTGGAAGTCGGTGAAGGAGATGATCACCTGGTAGATCAGGGGGTAAAACGTGATGACGGCCATCACTGCGAACGCAGGCACCAGATAAAGATAGGGCATGATGGCCCTTCTGAAATCACGCCTGGGTTTCATGGTCATCTTTGCAGTTGCCATACGAGCGCCTCCAAAGTAGAAGAATTTTATTGCAAGGTGTGTGACTATTATATGATGAAAAAAGACAAAGGTGAACAGGGTTGCCCCTGTCCACCTTTGTCAACGTGCCTTACAGGATGAGTTGCCTCATCGGGTCTTGCGAGTCTTACTTGTTGGCAGCTTCAGCAGCGGCCTTGACCCAGTCAGCGGCGGGGGTGCCGGCTTCGAAGACCTGGTCGGTACCGCAGAAGTTGGACCAATATTTGCCGAGCTCAGGAACCTGCGGGCGGATGGTGGCACCCTTGTTGAAGGCGTCCACGAGGCCCTGGATGAGCGGGTCGGTGATGGAGACGTCGGTGCGAACCGGCACGTGGCCAGCTTCGTTCATCATGACGGTCTGGGAAGCGGCGTTGGTCAGGTAGAGCGCGACTTCGAGAGCGGCTTCCTGGTTGGTGCTGTTCGGGTTGAAGTAGAAACCGTCAACGCCGAGCATCGGGGCAGCGGGGCCGGCGGGGCCAGCGGGGAGCGCAGCAACGGCGAGCTTGTCACCGAGGGCTTTCTTGTAGTCGCCCATGGCCCAGTTACCGTTGGTGATGGCCACAGCCTTGCCTTCGGTGAAGGGCGCGAGACCATCGCCATCGTTCTTGGCCCAGCTGTTGGCCTTGGAGATCTGGTAGATGTCGTTCAAGAAGGACATGGCATCGGAGACGCCTGTGCCCTGATCGGCAACGACTTTCCAGCTGGAGTCGAAGATGTCGCCACCAAAGGCCTTGAAGTAGCCATAGTGGTGGTAGCAGCCGTAGCTGAAGGAGACGTAGGTGCCAGCTTCCATGAGAGCCTTGAGCTCATCGGTGGTGGCGGGAGGCGTGGGGAGCAGTTCCTTGTTGTACCAGAAGGCCACGGCCTTGAGGGATTCGGGAATGCCATAGAGCTTGCCATCGAGGGACATGCCGTCGACACCGAGCTGATTGACGCCATCGAGCTTGCCAGCGGCGAGATCGGTGATGTCAGCGATCAAGCCGGCGCGGGCATCATCACCGAGGGAGTCGTTCGGGGCGATGAACATATCAGGACCACCACCAGCGGCCACGTCGGTGCGATACTTGTTATAGATATCGTTGAACGGAACCTGGAGGACGTTGATCTTGATGCCGGGGAGGTCGGCGGCAGCCTGGGTGAGGAGCGCGGTAAGGGCGGTCTCTTCAGCGGAGCCGGTGCCATAGGCGTGCCAGAAGGTCACTTCCTTGACTTCGACGGGAGCCTCAGTGGGAGCAGCAGTCGCGGGAGCTTCGGTGGCAACAGGGGCTGCTTCGGTGGCGGCGGGAGCCTCAGTCGCGGCAGGGGCGCCACAAGCTGAGAGCACGAAAGCTGTGATCAGCAGGACGCTGAACAGCAAATTGAACTTGGTCTTCATTTACTTCTTCTCCTTGTAGATATTTGTTACAAAAATGAATGGTACAGACGACAGATGGTTTACGAGTTTGCGGGTCGGGCTGGATCACCTCCTTTCATTGATTGATTTCCATGGTTTGATCCACTTCCATAAATGAGTCCTTGGAAGTGCCATTTTTGGGTTGTTCAGCCGCCGCATGTATGGCGACATTGATGGCTTGCACAGTGGCTCCGATCAGCAGGGAGCGGCGCCCAAGCATGCCAGTGATGATGCGCACGCTCTGTTCCGAGGCGCGCATGGCGCGTTCGCGGACGGCTTGCCGAATAGGCACGGTAATCAAGTCGCCGACTTGGGCCACGCCGCCGCCAATGATAACGATGCCGGGGTTGAAGAGGTTGATCAAACCAGCGATGGCGATGCCGATATACGTTCCGGCCTTGCGGATGATCTCCTGAGCATGGAGGTCGCCGCGCCGGGCGGCCTCAGCAACCGCGGCAGCGGTAATGCTATCGGGGGTGAGGTCTGAGAGGAGAGTCCGCTTGCCGGATTTGGCAAGCAGCTGTCCTTGAGTAGCGATCGCGTGTCCACCAGCAAAGGCTTCGAGACAGCCGTGGTTGCCGCAGTTGCAGAGTGGGCCGTTGGCATCGATGGTCAGATGGCCGATCTCGCCTGCGGCGCCAGTGGTACCGCCATAGATCTGTTGGTTCAGGATGAGGCCTGCACCAATGCCACTGCCGACTTTGATGTAGGCGATGTTGCGTTCGCCGCGACCCGCCCCATAGGCCCATTCTCCGAGCGCGCCAAGTTCGGCGTCATTGTTCAAGGTGATGGGGCATTGCCACATTTTTTCGAGCGTGTCGCGGATTGGGTAGTGGTCCCAGCCGGGCATGATGGGTGGGGCAACGACCATACCCGCTTCAGTGATGACCGGGCCTGGCACGCCGATGCCGACTGCAGAAAGGTTGTCTAACGACAGGCCTTGTGACTCGAGCAGGCTAAGCAAATGTTGATTGGCTTCCGCAAGGCAGATCTCAGGTCCTTGTTTTATTTCGAGAGGGACTTCGATTTCCTTGAGAATGCGAGCCGTGAAATCAGCGAGGGCAATGCTCATGTGAGTAGCCCCCATGTCGATCGCTGCCACCAAGCCCCGGTCTGGGTTCACTTCAAGGGTGACAGGGGGGCGGCCACTGGGCGCGGAGCGGATTTCAGCTTCTTGAATGATCCCACTTTCGAGCAAGTCAGTGATGATTAAACTAACTGCTGCACGGGTAAGCCCCATGCGGTCCGCAAGCTCAGTGCGAGACAAACCGCCTGCCGAGAATCGAATGAGATCCAAGGCGGCGTGTTTGTTAAAATTCTTGACATTGTATTCGGCTGGAAGCCAGAAAAATGTACTCAAGTAAAATCTCTACCTTTTTGTCTTTTCAAGCAACACTCCTATCGTAGCATATACTCCGTATATTTTCAAGTCTTTTGACAAAATAGTTTTGATTTATTAAGGTAATTGTCTGGCAAAACAAAAACAGCACATCAAACGATGTGCTGTTTTTGTTATAGTGAATGGATAATTAGCGGATGGCCATTTCAGTGGCGGCATCAAAGATGTGGACGGAGTCCATATCAAACACCACCGAAGATTGTTCGCCCACGCGCAGTTTCGAGCGCGGATCGACACGTGCGACGAAAGTGTTCTTGCCGCTGACGAGGTACAGGAAGATTTCGTTACCCATCAACTCGGTCACATCCACCTTGACGCTGACCTTTTCGGCATCGATCCCCGGCGGGACGTACTCCGCATCATGGATGTTCTCAGGGCGAATCCCGAAAACAATATCCTTGCCGGCGTGAGCCTCAAACGGCTTGGCGCGCGAGGCGGGAATGGCCACAACAAAGTCACCGGCATCCACAACGAGCTTGTTGCCATCTTTGCGGAGCTTGCCCGGGAAGAAGTTCATGGCGGGGGAGCCGATGAAGCCGGCCACGAACAAGTTGTTGGGCTTGTCATAAAGGTTCTGGGGCGTATCCAGCTGCTGAAGCACACCCTTGTTGATGACCGCGATGCGGGTCGCCATGGTCATGGCTTCGGTCTGGTCGTGGGTCACATAAATGAAGGTGGTCTTGAGGCGCTGATGCAGTTTGCTGATCTCGGCGCGCATCTGCACGCGGAGTTTCGCATCCAGGTTCGAGAGTGGTTCGTCGAAGAGGAAGACCTTCGGCTCGCGCACGATCGCGCGACCCACCGCCACACGCTGGCGTTGACCACCCGAGAGCTGGCGCGGCTTGCGATCGAGATATTCGCGAATGCCCAGCACGTCGGCGGCTTCCATCACGCGGCGCTTGATCTCATCCTTCGGCACCTTGCGAAGCTTGAGGCCAAAGGCCATGTTGTCATACACCGAAAGGTGCGGGTATAACGCATAGGATTGGAACACCATGGCAATATCGCGATCCTTGGGGGCCACGTCGTTCACTACGCGGTCACCAATGCGGATCTCGCCGCCGGTGATCTCCTCCAAACCTGCCAGGGAACGCAACGCCGTGGTCTTGCCGCAGCCAGACGGTCCCACCAAAACAAGGAATTCCTTGTCTTCGATGTGAATATTCAAGTCATTCACAGCGGTTACATCACCATACTTCTTGAAGACATGATCGAACGTTACACTTGCCATGGTACCTTCCTCCGTTTCGTGAAAATATAGTGACCAGATTATACCCCCGCTCTTTTCATTTTTGGAATGGATGAATATTGCCAATTTTCAAAATTAGACGAAAACCCGCCTCCGCTTCGCCCAGCGGAACCTGCCTCGCCTCTCAATCTGCATCCTCCCTCAATCCCGATTCACCATCCATACCCCGAGCAAAATGACCGCCCCGCCGCTCAGTGAAGCCGCTGTGACCGGCTCGCCCAGTATCAGAAATGCTACCACCATCGCGATCAATGGCTCAATATATAGAAACACCCCTGTCTCCGCAGTAGAAAGGGCTTGCAGCGCGTCGTACCAGGCAATATACGCCAGCCCGGAACAGAAAATGCCCAGGAAAGTCACCCCCAGCCATCCGTTGAACGTGAGGGTTGGAATCTCTGCCGCCAGCCCATTGCCAAAGAACAGCACAGATGTGAACAGCCAGCCGAACAGCATCACAAAAAAGATCATCAGGCTGGCTGAGTAGGTCTTGAGCCCGCGGCGGGAAAGAGCTGAGAACACCGCCCAGTTGACCGAGCTGATGAGGATCAAAATATCGCCCGGCGCACCAAACGTCCCGATGGAAAGCGCAGCAAGGTTTCCATCTGAAACCACCAGCAAGACGCCGATAAAGGCCAGGAAAATGCCTGCAATCTTCAACAGCGGCAGTCGCTCTTTCAATATCAGCCACCCCAACAAAGCCATGAAGACCGGTGTCGTGGCAACGATCCAAGCCGTGGTGCTGGCTTCAGATGTCTTTAATCCATTCGATTGCAGCCATTGATGAAACGTGATACCCAGAAAACCCAGCAGGGCAAAATAACCCCACTCGCTCGGCTTGGGCAGGGCGAATTGTTTGCGCAGGGTTACTGCCAAACCCAGCACGATCACGCCCATGGCAAAACGCAGCCACACGACAGTGACTGGTGAAACATCGCGGAGGGCAATTTTGGTGGCGATAAAGGAAGCGCCCCAGACAGTGGCAGCAAATCCGGCTTCAAAATAGGGGAGGAGATGGCGATTATTCATAGGATGTCGAATTATACGTCCATCCCGGTTTGCAAAGCATCAGGACTTTGGGTATGGGGCGCAACCTTTTGACTTTACCTTCGCTTTGTTGTACACTTTTTCGCATCCAAACCGCCGGAGGAAACTGTCATGAATCACGCTGACCAGCAGGATGCCGACCAGGTAGTACAGCAGTTGAAGGACGAATTCCGTGTGGATATCCGCGCCGATTGGGGGGCCGCCGAAGATGGTTCGTGGCGATCCGGAGACTGGCTTAAAGATGAACTTGAACATCTCCAGCGGACGATTGGTCTGTTGGCTTCAGCCATGGGGGGCGGGGGCAAATTCATTGAGAACTTGAACGGTGTCACTATCCAGAAAGCAGATATCGGCACACACGGCGGGGAGGCCTTGCGCCATCGTGTAAGCCTGTCGAAGAAGCGACGGCTTTCCCCATGGACAGTCGTCCACGAATTGGCGCATGCCTGGGATGCGAATTATGGTTGGAATCTTTCTGTCGCTTTGGAGAAATACACCGGCGGTTGGACCAGTTATCCACTGGGTGTGATGCGCCGCGTATGGTTCGGTGCGGATGCTAGAGTGTTTCGTGCGGAAAATGCGCCTGGTCTGCGCGGGCGCCTGCCTGGTTGCAACGCGGCAGGGTATTTCTATGCCAACCTGCCCAGCGGTTCTGATTGGAACTTCAATCGCAAGGAAGACTTTGCCGAATCGGTAGCCATGTATCTGGGCTGGGATAAAGGCAATGAGCTCTCCGATTGGGCAAAGACGCGCATTCAGCTACACACCCTCACGAACGGTGAACCGCATCCGCGCTTCGGCACCGACAACTGGGCGGATTACAGAAAATACTTTTACCCCGAAAACGGTGATTATTCCCAAACCCTGCGCTGGAAGTTTGTGGATGAATTGTTCAAAGGGAAGATTTCAATTTGACGCTTTAACAACGTGTATAATTGCCGTCCGGAGGCTACACTTTTATGGAAATTACCTGGTACGGACATTCCTGTTTTCGACTCACCGAGCGCAATTTTGCCACAGTGGTCACTGATCCATTTGATAACAAGGCCATTGGCTATGAAGCCCTGAAACTGAAGTCTGACATTGTCACCGTCAGCCACGATGCGCCTGGTCACAATAATACAGAGGCGGTCAAGGGTACATCCCATGTGATTGATGGTGCGGGTGAATTTGAGATCGGCGGCGTCTTTATTACCGGCGTGCAGACCGACGGCGCACGGAAGAAAGGCAAGGAGAAAGGTGCGAACAATACCGTCTATGTCTTCGATTACGACGGCATCACGGTGGCGCATCTCGGTGATCTGAAGCAAGTGCCAACCCAGGCCGAGATCGAACTGCTGGGCACTGTCAATGTGGCGTTAGTGCCGGTGGGTGGCGGGGGCGGCCTGAATGCGGCCAAAGCAGCGGAAGTCATCAGCCTGCTGGAGCCCAGCCTGGTGATCCCGATGCATTACGCCACACCGGCCACGAAGCTCTCACTTGATGCGTTGAACAAATTCCTCAAAGAGATGGGCCTCTCCAAAGTGGAGTCGCAGCCGTCCTTGAAGGTGACGCGTTCCGGCCTGCCGGATGAGACGAAAGTTGTTGTCCTTGAATATCAGGCCAGTTAAAGGTATGTCAGATCGTCGGCGCTCATTCCGCTGACGTAAAGGAATACAATGTCTGTCAAAGTCTTAATGACATGGGATATCGCCGGAGAACGTGACAATGAATATTTTGAGTTCATTATCGGTGAGTTTATTCCGGGTGTGCAGCGACTCGGCCTGCAGCCTGCCGAGGCTTGGGCTACGGTCTACGGTTCATACCCGCAGATTCAGGTAGGCTTGCTGGCGCCGGATGCCATGCAAGCCCGCCAGATTCTTGGTTCGAACGATTGGAGTCTGCTACAGGACCGCCTTTTCAATTACGTCAAAAACTTTTCCTACAAAGTGGTAACTGCCAAGACAGGCTTCCAGTTTTAGTTGCTGTGATATCACGGAGACTGAACAAGGCTCCGTGATTTTATTTAAACGACAAAATGCCCCGCTTCCCCGATTTCCTTTTGAATTGGTACGCCCAAAATAAGCGGATTCTCCCCTGGCGCCGTTCGGGGTTAAGCCCGTATGCGGTATGGGTTTCCGAGATCATGCTCCAACAAACGCGGGTGGAGACAGTCATTCCGTATTACGAAAAATGGCTGACGCTGTTCCCGACGGTTGAAGCGTTGGCCTCCGCCTCTGAAAGGGAAGTGTTGAATGCCTGGGAAGGGTTGGGATATTACAGCCGGGCACGGAATTTTCATAAAGCCGCGAAGATCGTGGTGAAACAATATGCCGGCAAATTGCCTCAAGACCTGGACGAATTACAGAAACTGCCTGGGATCGGTAAATATACTGTTGGGGCGCTGGCTTCGATCGTGTTCGGCATGGATGAGCCGGCACTCGATGGAAATCTCAAACGGGTGTATGCACGGTTGTTCGATGTGGAAATGCCCGTCGATTCAACGGAGGGGGAGAAGCGGTTGTGGCAACTGGCGCGCGAGACTCTGCCTGCCGGTCGTGCTGCCGAGTTCAACCAGGCACTGATGGACCTGGGGGCCATGATCTGCCTGCCAAAGAATCCGCGTTGTTTGTTGTGCCCGGTAATGGAAGTTTGTGCGGCCCGGCAGAACGGCACTCAGGCCTTGCGCCCGGTGAAGAAGGCAAAGAAGGCTGTTCCGCATCATATCCATGCAGCGGCGGTGATCGTGGAAAGAGGCCGGGTATTGTTGGCGCAACGCCCGGCGGAGGGTTTGCTGGCGGGGATGTGGGAATTCCCGAACGGGCGGGTGACTGATAGGCAGGAGCCGGTTTCAGGGTTGGCAAGGGTGATTCGAAGCGAATACAATTTGCGGGTGAGGCGGAGGCGGAGCGTCCCGCTGATCGGCGTGTTTGAGCATGCGTACACTCATTTTCGGGTTACGGTCCATGCGGTGGCGTGTGAGCTGATGTCTGAGGTGACGGGTAGGCGATTGAAATGGGTGCGGCTGGCGGAATTGGATGCGTACCCGATGGGGAAGATTGACCGAAGCATTGCGAATTCGATACGATGAAGGCTACCTCTTGAGAGTGGGGATGGAGTGGCGTAGAATAAGGAAAATTTCCAACTCATGAGGCAGGTTATGTCAAACGAAAAGAAATCCTTGGATCCGAATACTGTGATTGTGGCTGTGATCGGTCTGTTGGGAACGATCACAGC
>CAZJMZ010000002.1:31516-36439 GCA_964547115.1 uncultured Anaerolinea sp.
GTCCCGGCGGATACTGTGGTGACCGATAAAGGCAACGGTTGTTGGCAGGAGCCGGTGGGGGTGTTCACTGCTGATAACGGCACGCTGTTCATTTCGAGTCAGCGTGGCGGGCGTGGGAATGTGGAGAATATCGGGTTGTTCGTCAAACTGCCCGAGAGTGGCAAGGTCAGTTTTTCGGTGCTTTCGAATAAGTTGGATGGCGTGGATTTTGTGATGGGTGTGTTTACCGCGCAGGATATTAACGCCAATGGGTTGTTGATGGCGATCCCCGGTGCTTCCAATTTGAAATCTCTGAATGTTGTGAAGAAGGATAATCTTTCGGGTTTCAACACAGCCTTCGGCAGCGCCAATCTCGATCAGGGTAATGGCTTCCCGATCACGATTACATTCAGCGAGTCGTCGGTCAGTGGTTCAGTAGACCCGTTCGTTTTCATCGTGGACCCGATCCAGCTGCCTTCAGCCGAGAAATGGCTGTATATCGGTTTCCGTACACGCGAAGGCGCGTATGGCATTGACGTGCAAGTGAAGGGCCTGACCCTGCAATAAGGTCATCCAGGCTTGCGGACAGGTTTCAAGTAGCGAACAGCCCGGCAGAATTTGCCGGGCTGTTCTTTATTCATAGGGTTGAGAGTGTGGGTTAGCTCTTGCTCAACGTGACCAGCACCATTGGGCGGCGCTTGGTCTCTTCGTACAAATACGAACGGACTGCGTTGGCGATGTCTTTTTCGCTATCCCAGCCGCCGCCGTTTACCACATTCATGATGTGACGACGCACTTCAGGCATGATGGCTTCAGCGTCTTCGGCGGTGAGGAATCCGCGGGTGATGATCTCGGGGTCATGGAGCAGGCGCCCGGTCAGTTTGTTGACGCTGATGTCGATCAGGAACAGGCCGTTGCGGGCCAGTTTCTCGCGTTCACGCATGATCTCAAAATCTACATCACCGATCGATTCGCCGTCTACGAAGACGTAGCCACCCGGGATGCGCTCGCCGAGTTTGATGTTCTTGCCGGAGAGTTCCACGATCTGGCCGTTCTCCACCACCAGCACGTTCCCTTCAGCCACGCCCATTTCGCGGGCGAGACTGGCGTGACGCCTCAGCTGGCGCAACTCGCCATGGATGGGGAGGAAGTGTCTGGGTTGAACCAGGCTGATGAGCAGTTTTTGCTCTTCTTGCGAAGCGTGGCCCGAAACATGGATCGGGGCAATGGCGTCGTAGACCACATTCGCGCCGCGGCGCAGCAACCGATTGATGGTCTTGCTGATGGTCTCTTCGTTGCCGGGGATCGGATGCGACGACAGCACCACCGTATCACCAGTTTTCAAATCGAATTGCCGATTCGTTCCTGCGGATAGCCGTCCCACGATCGAAGATGGTTCGCCCTGTGAGCCCGTACACATGATTGCTACCTTGTGGTCCTGCATTTGCAGCGCCTGGTCAATGGGTACCAGCAGGTCATCAGGAATGTCGAGATAACCAAGCTTGCGTGCGATCTTGACGTTATCCAGCATGCTGGGGCCAGCCAGGGTCATTTTACGGCCATGCTTGGCGGCGGCATCAGCCACCTGTTGCACACGCGAGATCAGCGAAGCAAAGGTTGCCACGATCACACGGCCCTTGGCCTCGGCAAACACCTTGTCGAAGGCGGGACCGATCACTTTTTCAGAGGGGGTCCAGCCCGGGCGCTCGGCATTGGTCGAGTCCGAGAGCAACAAATCCACGCCCCGGCGCGAGAATTCGGCCAGCTTGGCGTAGTCGGTGGGCCAGTTGTCCACAGGTGTCTGATCGAACTTAAAGTCGCTCATGTGAACCACCAGCCCGGCCGGTGTGGTGATGCCCAACCCCACGGCATCGGGAATCGAGTGACAGACGTGGAAGAACTCCACTTTGAACGGGCCGATCTCGATCTGCCCGCCCGCCTGCACCTTGTTCAACGAAACCTTGGCGGCGGCGTTGTTGCGCACCAGTTTGCCCTCGATCAGGCCGAGGGTCAGTGGCGTGGCATATACCGGCGCGGGAATATCCTTCAACAGGTGATGGATCGCGCCAATGTGGTCTTCGTGTCCGTGGGTGATGACAATGCCAACGACCTTGTCGACCTTGTCCATTAAGTATTGATAGTCGGGGATAATGTAATCGACCCCGAGCATATCGTTATGCGGGAACATGATACCTGCATCTACGATCAGGATTTCGCGATTGAACTCGTAGGCGGTCATGTTCTTGCCAACTTCCCCGAGCCCACCCAGGGGAATGATCTTCAATTTTCCGTGCTTACTCATTTGTGTTTTTATCCTCACAATAAATGAAATGTTTTATCCGCCAATGGCGGTAAAGGTCTCGTTTAATAAAAAAGACCCCGCTGACTTGCTCGCGAGGGACGGGGAAATCACTTGCGCTTGTTCTCAAACAACCGACGCCGAAGCGCCGAAACAGTCAACTTCAATGGCGGGAGTATAGCATGAGGGGAGAGGATTTGTAAAGCAGAGAAACATTAACAGGCCGTTATCGTTTCATTGGGCGACCTGCCCGCCTCGCACCCAGCCGAAGCCTGCCCCGGTTTTCTGCCGCCTGCTCTCCCCGCCGCCTACTTCTTCTTCATCCGTTCCAGCCGCAGATTGAACTCGATCTGCCGGTCCCGGAGCTGTTTTTGAAGCGTCTCGCGCTTCTTTTCCTCGGTAGTGACCGCCAGCAACTTTTTTAACTCGGCGATCTCGTTGAGCAGGCTCACTTCCATGGACGTGAACCCTGAATTCTTTAAGACCGATTGCGCCACGCGCACTTCCTCCGGTGTTTCAAAATACGCCGAAAGGTCGATGGGCTTGCCCTTGCCCGGCAGGTTATCGAATTCGCCGCGCTCCTGGGCCTTGCGGATGGCTTCTTCCACGATCTTGTCGAGGCTCATGGACTTCTACTCCGGCATGTACAACCCGCCCGTGGATTCCATCCAATCGGCCACACGTTCCACCGCGGCGGGGACATTGTTATCTGAGATATCCAGCGTCAGGCTGGGCAGCATGGATTCGGTGATCAGGGTTCGCATCAGTTCCTGTTGTTCAATGAACGGACGCAGGTCATTGTATTGCGACGGGTTGCCCGAAACTTTGAGACGTTCCTCCCTGGCGGCTGCAAAACTATCCGGCGACCGGGTGCAAAACACCACGCGGAAGTTCAACGGCAGCAGGCGCTCCTCCAACCAGCGGAAGTCCACCCGCCTGTTGTAGGTTTGCTGCTGGTACGCCATCGTCGAAATGTGGAAGCGGTCCACGATCCATGAATAGTATCTTTGCAACTCGAACATCTTTGCCCACGTGGCATAGACCTCCAACGCCAGCGGCTCTTCCTGCGGCTCATAGTTGATCGGCCCGCGGCCCCACGGCACGTTGGTGAAGGTGCACCACTCCGCCGAGATCAACGGCGAGTGATATTGATACTTGCGCGGCCCCACAATGCGCGGATGCTCGTTCAGCGCGAATGCAATGTCGGTCTTGAAGGTCAGGCGTGTGCCCTCGAGGATGATCTTGGGAGTGAGTTTGTTGCCCATGGTGATTTCAGGCAGATTATACTGCTGTATAATCACACTGTATTCCCTGCTTGACGCATTCCCGTGAGACGAAGATAATCAAAGCCATCCCTATGTCCAATTCCCTCGATGACGCTGAGATTCGGCAGATCGTACAACGTGTGGTGCAGAGCCTGACAAGCCCTGCTGCCTCAGTTTCGGATGTGCCGACAGGCCGGAAGGTGGTGGCCATCGGCGCAGACCATGGCGGCTACGAAATGAAGGAAGCCCTCAAAGCCGACCTTGCGGCGCTCGGTCTTGAAGTTCTGGATGTAGGCACGACCAGCAAAGAAGCCGTAGACTACCCCGATTTTGCCCATGCGGTGGCGCAGGCTGTGGGGGCAGGCAGGGCCTGGCGCGGCATCATGATCGATGGCGCCGGCATTGGCAGTTGCATCGTGGCGAACAAGGTGCCGGGTGTGCGCGCAGGTATGGCGTATGATGTTTCCTCCGCCAACAACAGCCGCGAACACAACGATACCAATGTTTTGACCCTCGGCGCCGGTTTGATCGGCCTGGCGTTGGCCAAACAGATCGTCAAAGTGTGGCTGACGACCGAATTTGCGGGCGGACGTCACGCACCGCGTGTGGATAAGATCAGCGCGGTCGAGAGACGATACTTGAAATAGAAGCTCCTGCTGGTGGAGCAGGCTGCCCGGACCGCCTGGGCTTGTTGAAACCAGCGACTACCTTGAAAACAAGAACTGATTGAAATGAAACCCGACCCAAAACTCGTTGAACAACTCGTAGAGATCATTACACGTGAAGTACTGGCGGCAATGACAGAACGCAGTGAACGCGCCTCCACCCCGGAGGGTTTTCACTGCAAATTCGAATGTGCCGACCAGCTCTGCGTAAAAATGTGCATGGACCAGACTGGCCATGTGGTCAGCGCCGGGGCCGAGCGTCTCACGTCCACGCTGGGGGTGATCCCCGGTGATGCCGGGCTGGCGAATATGATCGACCACACCCTGCTCAAACCTGATGCCACCCAGCAGGAGATCGCGCAGTTATGTTTTGAAGCTCGCAAACACGGATTCGCTTCGGTTTGCGTGAACCCCACCTGGGTGGAGTTGTGTGCCACTCTGCTTCGCGGCTCGCCCGTCAAAGTTTGCACGGTGATCGGTTTTCCGCTTGGGGCCACCTCTTCCGAGACCAAAGCCTTTGAAACCAAGACCGCCCTTGAGCATGGTGCTACCGAGATCGACATGGTCATCAACATTGGCGCGTTGAAGGCCCGCGACCTGGAGACCGTGGCCAAAGATATCCGTGGCGTGGTGCAGGCCGCTCACAGCCGCAACATCATCGTCAAGGTCATCATCGAGACGGCTTTACTGACGGATGAAGAAAAGACCATCGCCT
>CAZJMZ010000003.1:0-12670 GCA_964547115.1 uncultured Anaerolinea sp.
TGCCGGTCTGGTCAATGACCGTTATGGTGTCAGGGACGTTATGGATATATGACCGGAAGCGTTGTTCACTTTGGATCAGGGCGGCTTCGATCTGCTTGCGGACGGTGACATCGCGAGCTGTGGTGATGATCACTGCCTGCCCGAAATACGTGCCTTTGTTGGCGATGCATTCCTTGGGGAATTCCTCGCCATTCTTGCGTATACCCCAAAATTCGAACTCCTCCGGTCTGCCGGTTGCAAACACCCGTTGGTGCATTTCGCCAATGGCTTGCAGGTCATTGCGCCCGGGCGCCGAGACGAAAGCCGGAGTTTGGCCGATGAACTCAGCGCGAGTGTAGCCATACATGTTTTCTGCGCCTTTGTTCACATCGAGAAATATGCCATCGCTGGAAAGGATGTAGATGGCCTCTTTGACGGTGTTGAAAAGTCCGTTGTAGCTTTCTTCGCTGGCGCGCAGCGTGTCCTGGGCAAGTTTTTGGGCGGTGATATCGCGCATGAAGAACAGGCGGCCCTGTAGCAGACGACGGCTGTCGTGAATGGATGAAATGGTCAGGTCGACGAATTTTGTCTGGCCATCAATCGTTAGTGTTACCTCGCCCTGAAAAAACTGGCTGTTCGCAAAACGTTCAAACAAATGCTGCCAGGCTGCAGGGGCTTCGTGCAGTGCCAATGGGATGGCTCCCGACTCGGCAAAGCCAAAACATTGTCGGGCTGCTTGATTGAGATCCATAACCTGGTGGTAGGTGTCTACAACGATCATGGGGTCATGAATGGTATCGGTGACCAGGGCCCGGGCGGCAGAGCCGATATCGAACAAGTGATAACGAAACAGGCCCCAGGCCAGAACCAGGTTGCTGAGACCGAATATGACCGGGGAGACATCACGCTGACCCCAAAACAATGGCATGTCAAAGAGAGACGGGAAGGAGCCAATGAGTAAAATGCCCAGCCAGCCTAAAATGGCTTTGATCTGCAGGCGGTAAATGGGCTGGAGCAGCCCAGGTAATGAAAGCAGGCGGGCAAAAGAAAAAATGACAATTCCATAAATGTATGCAATGATCGTATATGCCAGTGGGGTGTAATTGTAGAAAAGGATCTGCCTTCCGGTATTGGTGACGATCAGGCGCGGGTTGTGAATAATCAGCTGGTGCAGCGAGTTGGTGAGGATGAGCAGCCCAAAGAGAACGGAAATGCCCACGAGGCCTCGCCGGATTTCGGCTTGATAGCGAAGCGGATTTTTAAATCCCACAGAAAGATCGAAGATCGCCAACGCCAGTACCGGTAGAACCATCCATTGTAAGAGATCCCAAAAGATGTGCGCTGCAAGGGAGGTGGAGAGCATTTCAAGGAGGAAGCCTGACACTGCGGCCGATTCGCAGAACAATAGCACGGCGATGGGGCGGGCTCCATCGTGTTGACGGCGCGACCACGTATACACCCCCAAGGCCAATGATGTTGTAAGTGAGATGAGCGTGACCAGCAAGGAGGGCAGGTCGGTCATGTGCATGGATGACTCTCCGGGCAGGCAGATTGAAAACAAAAAAACCAGACCGCCCCATAGATCGGCAGCCTGGTTTTAATTCATGATCTGTGGGATGGGCCATCCACAGAGACGTCGGACCATGTAAAGCGGTATCCGGCGCTGATTTACGAATTATTGTATCACTGTTGCAACTGCTGTTTTCTTCTGTGGAATCTTTGGTTGACTCAAGAATCGAAAGGAGCAGTTGCCATGTTGGTATGTCGACTGTTCCTTTCGAACGAACCTGACACAGCAGATGTTTTAGCGCTTTCCAAACTTTTGCATCAAGACATCTTTCAATGTGGGCTGGCCGATCTCTTGTAATTCGTAGCGCACGCGCTGGTAGGGCTTGGTGAGCTTGATGACGCGCGTCAGGTCGATGGGTGTGCCGACCACCACCATGTCCACATCGGAGGCGTTGATGGTCGCTTCCAGGTCTTTCATCTGCGCATCGCCGTAGCCCATGGCAGGGAGGATGGGGCCGGTCTTGGGATATTTGGCATATGTAGCCGCGATGGACCTCACCGCGAACGGACGCGGGTCCACGATCTCTGCTGCGCCGAAGCGTCGTGCTGCCACATAGCCTGCGCCGTATCGCATTTCGCCGTGCGTGAGCGTGGGGCCGTCTTCCACAACCAGGACACGTTTGCCACGGATCGCTTCGGGGTCATCCACGAACAGCGGGGAGGCGGCTTCGATCTGGATCGCCTTGGGATTTAACCGGCGCAGTGACTCGCGTACTTTGATGACGTTCTCAGGATCGGCGGTGTCCACTTTGTTGATGACGAATACATCCGCCAGCCGCACGTTAGTCTCGCCGGGGTGATACGAAACTTCATGCCCGGGGCGGTGCGGGTCGGCAACGACGATCTGCAGATCGGGTACGTAGAATGGGAAGTCGTTGTTGCCGCCGTCCCACAGGATGATGTCGGCTTCGGTTTCGGCCTGGCGCAGGATCTTTTCATAATCCACACCGGCGTAGATGATGACGCCATTATCGATGTGCGGCTCGTATTCCTCACGCTCTTCGATGGTGGTCTCGTGTTCATCAAGGTCGCCGTAATCGGCAAAGCGTTGCACTTCCTGCCGCACGAGATTGCCATACGGCATTGGGTGACGGATGGCCGCAACTTTATATCCCATCTCTTGCAGGATCAAAGACACACGCCTCGTGGTCTGACTTTTACCTGATCCCGTCCGAACAGCACAGACCGACACGACCGGCTTGGTCGATTGCACCTGTGTGTACTTCGTGCCCATCAAGCGAAAATCTGCACCGGCAGCGTTGACAAGACTGGCTTTGTGCATGATGTATTCGTGTGGCACATCGGAATAAGCAAACACCACCTGCTCCACGCCATGTTGTTTGATCAATTCCACCAGCTCATCTTCGGCCCGAATGGGGATCCCGCTGGGGTACAGCGAACCAGCCAGTTCGGTGGGGTAGAGGCGTCCTTCAATATCCGGGATCTGGGTGGCAGTAAAGGCCACAACTTCGTAATCCTTGTTGCCTCTGAAGAAGGTGTTGAAGTTGTGAAAATCGCGCCCGGCGGCGCCCATGATGAGAGTTTTGATCGGCATAGGTTTTTGCTCCTATTGTCTGGCTGTATTGAGGACACTGTCTGCCACGCCGCGACTTGGGTTTTGCGACGGTGCGTTTTACCCAATACAACCTCCAAGGATATTAAATAAGCAAACAGGCCGAATGCCTAGAAACATTCAGCCTGTTTTGATTATGACTTTATTTACCTGTTTACTACATCACATCCGGGGACTGGATATCGAGCAGGCGCAGGGCGTTGGCGATGGTCTGCCGCGCCGCTGCTACCAGACTCAGGCGGGCGTTCTTCACGGCCTCCGATTCGGATTGCAACACCGGCACGGCATGGTAGAACGAGTGGAAGGCATTCGCCAGATCGTAGGCATATTGCGCCATCACCAGCGGACGATATTCATTGGCCGCCTGTTGCACCGCCTGCGGGAAGCGCGAGATGAGCTCGATCAATTCGATCTCGTGCCTGGTAAGTTCAAAGTCAAAGGTTGGAGGCTGCAGGTTTGAAGTTTGCAAGCCAGCCTTTTTTAAAATACTGTTTGCCCGCACATGCGCGTTTTGAATATACGGGCCTGTGCGCCCATCAAAAGAGAGGGCTTCGTTGATGTCAAAGACAATATCTTTGTTGTTGTCCACCGACAGCATGGAATACACCAGCGCGCCCAGGCCGATCTGTTTGGCGATCTCTTCACGCTCGGCTTCGGGGATGTTGCCGCTGCGCTCGGTTTCCAGCGAAAGCACGCGCTTGATGGCTTCATCGTAGACTTCCTTGAACAGCACCACGCGTCCACGGCGGGAAGACATGGCGCCTTCCGGCAGGGTCACATACCCGTAAGACAAGTGATAACACTTGGGCGCTTGCGGGAAGCCCCATAGCTCCAGGATCTTGAATGCCTGCTGAAAATGCAAGCTCTGGCGAAAATCCACCACATAGATCGAGCGGTCGACATGATATTGCTCGAACTTGACCTTGGCCAGAGCCAGGTCTTTGGTGAGGTAGAGCGATGTGCCATCGCTGCGCAGCACGACCGCGGTGCGATATTTTTCCTTGGCCAACCCAAGCTTTTCATCGATCTTGATGATGACCGGTCCGTTCTGGGCGCGTTCATCCTCCGCGATGCCGCGTGTGATCAACTCATCGATGATGGTCTTGGATGGCTCGTCCACTTCGCTTTCGTAGAACCAGACGTCGATCTTGACATTCAGTAGATTCAAAATATCGCGCAGCTCTTCGAGACTCCATTCACGGGTCACGCGCCATAGTTCGCGTACATACGGGTCACCTGCATCCCATTTGCGGTACATCTCACGTCGTTCGGCCTCATAGGCCTCGCGCTGAGCGGACTGCTCGGGCGTTTCGCCATCCTTCTTTTCAAGCAGGTTCGTAGCCTCTGCGTACACCTTCAACATCCATTGCCCGCGTTCATGCACGCCTTCGGGCTCCTGGCCCTTGTAAAATTTATCATAGGCCCACATCACGGTGATGACGCCCAGTCCCAGGTCGCCGGGGTACGAAGCGCGGATCGTATCGAAGCCTGCAAACTCCACCAGCCGCGCCAGTGCTTCGCCCAAAATCGTGTTGCGCGCATGCCCGATGTGAAAGGAGTGATGGGTGTTCGGCTGGGCGTATTCCACCATCACGCGCTCGCCCTTTGCCGCACCGCGTCCAAAATCGTGTTTGGATGCGAACACCTCGTCCACCACACGGCGGGCGTAATCGGATGTTTTGAAATAGACGTTGAGATAGCCCTTCACTGCCTCGATATGACTGACACCCTCCACGCTTCCCATCTGACCCTTGACCTGCTCGGCGATCTCCTGGGCCTTTTGCGGCACCGGAACCTTGCCTCCCTTGCCAAGCCTGGCCTCGTTGGCTGCCGTTTGAAAAAACGACGTGGCAATGCCCCATTCACCTGCGAAGGGAATGGCGGTCCACTTTAACTCTGCCAGCGCAATATCGTTCGCGGCGCAGTATTCTTTGATCTTGTTTTCAACGAGTTGTTGTTCTTTTTGAAACATAAGCGTAGCAATCCTGAGTGATTTGGATTATATCTTAGGTCACGCCTTGGACGTGACTGCCAGGTTGGTCTGTGTAACGCCATCTGCAAGCGTATCTTATTGCAAGGGGTAACAAAAAACGGGAGCCATTACGACTCCCGTTTTCAGTGTTGAGCGAAAAATTACTTTGCTGCGCTCAGGGAAGCAAGCTTCTTCATCAAGCGACCCTTGCGGCGGGCGGCGGCGTTCTTGTGGATGACGCCTTTTTCAGCGGCCTTGTCAAGCAGGCTGATCGCCTTGAGAACGGCTTCCTTGGTTTCGGGAGTGTTCTTTTCCAGTGCGGCACGCGCCTGGTTTACGGCGGTACGGGAGGCGCCGCGGGTATTGCGGTTATTGATACGACGCTTCTCGTTCTGCTTGTTGCGTTTGATCTGAGATTGAATGTTAGCCAAGGTAGTCTTGCCTTTCTTTATTTATCTTTTTGACAGCGACGGCGAATTTTACATGAGAGCGCCGTATTTGTCTATGGTTTTGCGAAGACGACCACAAAGTAGCCGCCCAGCAGGCTCTTGTCTGAAGATTGGTAGGCGACGCCGAACTCGGTGGCGGTGGCGTTCAGGATGTTGGCGCGGCTCACGGGGTCATTCATCCACCAGTCGAAGGCTGCTTTGGCGGTGGCGGTGGGCAGGGCGTAGATGTTCTCCAGGGCGAAGGTGCCGGTGTAGCCCTGGGCTGCCACGCGGAATTCCTGCGTGAAGCCGTTCAAGCCGATATGGCTGAAGTAATTATTACAGACCATGTCCACCGCGTGCGACTTGGCCGCGGCGACCAGTTTGTCGTTCAGGGTCAGGGCGGGCAGGCTGTTGCTGGTGCGGGCGTTGTTGATCAATGTCTGTAGTTCGGTGACGAAGGCCGCATTCTCGGCCGGGACGCAGGCCCCGGAGGCCGCGGGAGCGGTGGCGGTTGGGGCGGGCTGCCCGGCTACGGTGGGTGTGACAGGTGTGGATGTAGGCGGAAGCGTGGCCGTCGCCGTCACCAGATTGACGGGGATCTGGAGAATTTGTCCGGCTTGCAGGGCGTTGGCGTTCTCGATCTTGTTGAGGGTGATGATCTCTTCTTCCTTGCTGTTGAACTTGGCGGCAATGCCGGCCAGCGTATCGCCGGGCAACACTTGATAATCGATCTTGGTGCCGCGCCTGAGATCAGATGGAACCGGTGTGGATGTTTTTAGCTGTGTTCCAACAGGCGGGATGCTGAGGGTTTGCCCGACGAAGTAAATGCCATTGTTTTCCATGATCGTGGGGTTGGCTTCCAGAATCAGCAGCACGCCATCGGAACCCAGACCGAACTTTTCAGCAATGGCTGGCAGTGTGTCGCCTTCCACGATGGTGTAGGCGATGGGGCCGGTGGGCGTGGGGGTAATGGTGATGGTTGGGGTTTCGGTGATGGTCGGGGTGGCCGAGGGCGTGATCGTGCTGGTGGGAGTGGATGTCAGGGTGGGGGTGGGAGTTTCGGTGGCCAGCATGGCAGCAACGGGGTTGTCTCCGCCGCTGAACGTCCAAACGACCAGCCCGATTCCGGCCAGGAGCAAAATGCCCGCCAGGGTGTAGATGAGGAACGGACCCTTGAACATCTGACGGCGTTTGCGGTAGGCGTTGAGGGTGTTGGTTGTATTTGTATTGTTGGGGGGAGTGCGATTCAGCATGATTTTTCCTTATGGTCTTAAAACGCAGGCAGATGAAATCAAGTTCCACCCGCAGCGTGGAAATAATTCTACCTGAAAAAAGGAAAACCGTAGACACAGAAACAAGTACACAAGCGAAACGCATCTCCTTGTGTACTTGTCTGCTTTATTTGCCAGTTTGCTTACTTCACGTGTTCTTTTAAGTACTTCCCCGTATACGAGCCTTTGATCTTCATGATCTGTTCGGGAGTGCCTGCGCCGATCAGCTCGCCGCCGCGGTCACCGCCTTCGGGACCGAGATCGATGACCCAGTCGGCCACTTTGATGATATCGAGATTGTGTTCGATAATCAGCACCGAGTTGCCCGAATCGACCAGCCGTTGAAGCACCTCGATCAATTTATGCACATCTGCCGCATGTAAACCGACGGACGGTTCGTCCAGCACATAGAGCGTGCGGCCGGTGGCGCGGCGCGACAACTCTTTGGAGAGTTTCACGCGCTGCGCTTCACCACCCGAGAGCGTGGTGGCCGGTTGGCCGACGCGCACATAACCAAGACCTACTTCCTGCAACAACTTCAACTTGTTCTGCATCTGCGGATAGTTCTTGAATTCCGCCAGTGCGTGGTCCACGGTCATGTCGAGTACATCAGCAATCGAATACTTGTCGCGGAACATGACCTGCAAGGTCTCGCGGTTGAAGCGTTTACCGTGGCAGATATCGCAGGGCACGTACACATCCGGCAGGAACTGCATCTCGATCCGCAGTTCTCCCTGTCCCTGGCAGGCTTCGCAGCGCCCGCCGTGTACGTTGAACGAGAAGCGCCCAGGTTTGTAGCCGCGCACCTTGCTTTCGGGCAGGTCGGCGAACAGTTTGCGAATCTCATCGAACAGTCCGGTATATGTGCCGGGGTTCGAGCGCGGCGTGCGCCCGATCGGCGATTGGTCGATGTTGATGATCTTGTCGAGATGTTCCACGCCCTCGATGGCCTCGTGCGCGCCACCGGAGGTCCGCGCACCCATCAAGCGCGCAGCCAGTTCGTTATACAGGATGTCGCTCATCAGTGTGGATTTGCCCGAGCCGCTCACGCCCGTGATGCACACCAACTCGCCTAGCGGGATGGAGACATCGATATTCTTGAGATTGTTCGCAGACGCTCCCACGATCTTGAGGCTTTTCCCGTTCCCTTCGCGCCTCTTTTTCGGGACCTCGACCTGCTTCCGCCCCGAGAGATATTGCCCTGTCAGAGACTTTGGGTGTGCCAGAATCTGCTTCGGTGTGCCCTCGGCGATGACCTGCCCACCATGTTCCCCTGCGGCAGGGCCAAGGTCGATCACCCAGTCCGCTTCCCGGATGGTCTCATCGTCGTGTTCGACGACGAGTACGGTGTTGCCCAAGTCACGCAGACCCTTCAATGTATCGAGCAGGCGGGTGTTATCGCGTGGGTGCAGGCCGATCGACGGCTCATCGAGCACATACAATACGCCCACCAGCCGCGAGCCGACCTGTGTTGCCAGCCGGATGCGCTGTGCCTCTCCGCCTGAAAGCGTCACCGCTGACCGGTTGAGGGTCAAATAGTCCAGCCCCACGTTGACGAGAAAGTTCAAGCGTTCGTGGATCTCTTTCAACACACGTTCGGCAATGGTCTTTTGTTTGGAAGTCAACGGCGAGCCCTTGCCCATCAGTTTTCTGGCCCATTCCAGTGTTTGCAACACTGGCCACGAGTTGGCTTCTACAATATTGACATCGTCCACGGTCACGGCCAGTGCGCCTGCGTTGAGACGTTTGCCGCCGCAGGTGGGGCACGGACGGTCGGACATGAATTCGCTGATCTTCTCGCGGATGTATTCGGAGTTGGTCTCTTTGTAGCGGCGTTCAAGATTGGTGATGACGCCTTCGAACGCGCGGGTGAACTTGAACTCGTTGCCGTTGGCGTTCTGGTACGTCATTTGGATCTGTTTGTCGCCAGTGCCGTAAAGCACGATGCGCAATTGATCTTTTGTCAGGTCTTTGACCGGCGCATCCATGTCGATCTTGAAGGCGCGACAGGCGTTGATGAGACTCTGCCAGTAGTAGCCACCTTCCACTTTGGGGCCGCTCCACTCCATGCTGGCGATCGCTCCCTCGTTTAGAGACAGGTCGCGGTCAGGGATGATGCGGTTCGGGTCGATTTCCAGTTTGGAGCCCAAGCCCTGACAATCCGGGCAGGCGCCTTGCGGCGTATTGAACGAGAAGGTGCGCGGCTCCACTTCCGGGATGCTGATGTCGTGTTCGGGGCAGGCAAGATGTTCGGAGAACTGGATGTCCTCTTTTTTATCCACAAGGTTGACAGTGAGGTAGCCTTCACCGAATTTCAGCGCGGTCTCCACTGAGTCGGTCAGGCGGGTGCGGGCTGCCTTGCGGTCCTCCTTGCTGCCTTCCTGCGAGATCACGAGACGGTCCACAACCGCTTCGATGGTGTGCTGCTTGTAGCGATCAAGTTCGATCTCGTCATCCAGCGCGTGGACGGTGCCATCCACGCGGGCGCGGGTGAAACCCGCCTTGCGAATCTCCTCGAACACAGCTTGGTAGGTCCCTTTGCGGGCCCGCACCAATGGCGCCAGGATGAGGGTGCGCGATCCTTCGGGCAGGTTCTCGATCTTTTCCACGATCTCCTGCGCCGATTGCTTGACCACTTCACGTCCGCAGATGGGGCAGTGCGGAATGCCCGCCCGCGCGAACAGCAGGCGCATGTAGTCGTAGATCTCGGTCACGGTCCCGACCGTGGAGCGCGGGTTGTGGCTCGTGGATTTCTGGTCGATCGAAACGGCAGGGGATAGGCCTTCGATGTGGTCCACATCGGGCTTGTCCATCTGACCGATGAACTGGCGCGCATACGCCGAAAGCGACTCGACGTAGCGGCGCTGCCCCTCGGCAAAGATGGTATCGAATGCCAGCGACGACTTGCCCGACCCCGATAAGCCCGTGATGACCACGAACTTGTCGCGGGGGATCTCGACCGTGATATTCTTCAAATTGTGGACGCGTGCGCCCACGACCTTGATGATGTTGGATGACATAGAACTCCTGTGGGGAGACTTATTTTAGCACAAATGTTTTATTTTTGAAATAAGACGCGCGCCAACGTGCGCGCATAAGACCGGAGACAAACTTTTATTATACCGAATCGCCAATTCGGACTCGGCCAAATGGATTTGTAATGCGCATGTTATACTCACGAGCAACTTCTCAAATCCGCCGGGGTTATGTGAGTTAACCCTGCCGGTAGGAATCATGCGTGCAGGAGATCGAGTTCAACGAAGATGAGGTGCTGACAAAAGCCTCCCAGGGCGACCGTGAAGCTTTTGGTCTGCTCTACGAGCGTTATATCGACCGCATCTTCAATTATGTGTACTACCGGACGGGCAACCTCCATGATGCAGAGGACCTGACCGCTCGCGTTTTCCAGCGGGCGATGAACCACATCAAAACCTATACTGACCGTGGCGTGCCTTTTTCGGCGTGGCTGTACCGCATCGCTCACAACCTGGTAGCCAATTGGCATCGTGACCGAAGCCGCAGGCAGGAAATTCCCCTGGATGATCTGCCTGTCCTGCAAACCAAAGGCGACCACCCCGAGCGCAACCTCGTCCATTCACAGGAACAGGACGCGCTTCTCAAGCTCATCCGACGCCTGCCCGGTGAACGACAAACGCTGCTCATCTTGAAGTTTGTCGAAGACCTCTCGAACGCAGAGATCGGCGAGATCATGGGACGCAGCGAAGGCGCGGTCAAAAGCCTGTACCACCGCACGCTGCTATCGCTCCGCGATCAACTTGGTGACCAGAGCATCAACCTTGACGGTGATTAACTCCGACGTATGGTTTTGACAGTCTGGTCAGGTGGGATACCGATGGGTCCTACCTGCGCTTTATTACAAAAGAAATGGTAAGAGACTTATGAACAGCAACCCTGAAGAAATCCTCCTCGATCTCGAAGAACGACTGGCTGGCACGCTCAAGCCGATTCGTCCTTCACGTGATGTCGTCCAGCGCCTGCGCGAACGGATTCGTATGCCCGGGCCGGATGAGATCCGTTCGCGGTTTCAGGATTGGAAACGCATGTTCCTTGTGTTTGGCAGCGTTATGTCTGGAATGCTGGTGGTGCTTACGATCGCGCGCGCCTTTTTCCACCTGGTACGAAAACAAATGTAAGTTGCAAATTAGTACACAAAGCCCCCGCAGTTCGGGGGCTTATTTTTTTGCCAGTGCTTCGCACAAGGTGCGGGCCTCGGCCACGAGGTCTGCTTCGACGGGGAGTTTGAATTCCTCGGTGACGCGCAAGGTCAAATGGTCAACGATCAATCTCAGGTCGGGGGTGAGGCGGGTGTCATCTTTAATGAGATTCAGCAAATCGACCGCGCTCAGGCTTGATGGGGGAGTCCCGGTGCGGGTCAGGAAATCCCGAATGGCAAGCCCGGCGGCGCGGCGGGCACAGACACGGGCCTGACCTTCGTTCTTGTTCGCCCGGGCTTTTTCGGCGCGCTCGAACTCGTTTTGTATCTGTTGTTGCGTAGTGTCATCCATGGCGCGATTATAAAACAGGCGGCGGTATAATTAGCCCAATCAAGATAAGGAGTATATATGAAAAAACAATCCCATCGTTTGTTCTCTTTTTTGATTTTGCTTATTATGGTGCTTTCGGCTTGTTCTTCGGCGACCCCGACCCCCGAAGTCACCGAAACTCCTGCGCCCACCGAAGCGCCTTCACCTGTGACCGATTCAGGCGGGACACGCATCGTATCCGGAAGCCTCAACTACACCAATGCCTTCTTTACTGAAGGCGTGGCCCAGCCCATCATTATTCTTGAAGATCAGGGCGGTTTTGTAACCCGTGACCGGAAGTTTGTCATCCCGGCCGAGTCGCAAGTCATTGGCGAGATCACCTCCGATTTTTATACTTCACCTTTTACCTACAGCTTGACCCTGCCCATCGAGCCGAAAGGCACCCTGCATGATGTGGACCATGACGGCCAGACCGAGACCGGCGTGATGGTCTTTGCTGTGGCTTACTGGACCAACACCTGGGGCGACCCATTCCTTGAACGGCGCGACCAGGGCGGCGGCGGCTGGTCCAGTGCCTACGCCTCTACCAAGGTCAGCGACGCGAAAGAGTCGTATCTCGAAGTGTTTGGTGGCAAATATCTCGTATACGCGCCGGATGGGGAACAGTCCTTCCCATCGGATTTTGGTGCTGACAAGAAACTCTTCACCGATGATGACCCGGTCATGGATTTGCCCGCGGGCTGGTCGATGATCGATATGGATCAGTCGCCGTTCAAGCTCGACCGTTCGCCCGAACCCACTATTGACCTGATCGAACCCGAAGGCACCGCGCTCGACGATTTCTCGCAACTGTCCTACACCGAAGCCTTCGATAAAATGCTTGAGAAATTCACGAACGAGTATGCCTTTACCGAATTCAAGAGCATCGATTGGGCCGCCAAAGGCCAACAGTTCCGCCCGCAGTTCGAGGCGGCTGAAAAGCAGAAGGACGCCCACCTGTATGCGCTGGCCCTGCGCGATTTTCTGTGGTCCATCCCCGATACCCATGTCGGTTTCGACCAATCCCTGCTCAACGACGATTTTGCCCTTGAAACAGCCGGTGGCTTGGGCTTTGCCATGCGCGAAACAGACGACGGCAAGACGATTGCCAATTTCATTTTGGATGGTGGCCCTGCGCAAACTGCCGGAATGAAATGGGGCGCCGAGATCATCGCGCTCGATGGCAAGCCTGTATCTGAGGTGGTCGCTGCCACAGTGCCGTGGTCTTCACCCTTCAGCAATCCGCAAATCGGCCGTCTGCAACAGCTGCGTTATGCCCTGCGTTTCAAGCTCGATAAAGGCCAGGTGGATGTCACATTCAAGAATCCGGA
>CAZJMZ010000003.1:12770-19357 GCA_964547115.1 uncultured Anaerolinea sp.
TGCGTGTCAACGGCGGCGGCAGCGGCTGGCTGGCCGACCAGATGGCCGCATATTTCTTCGATAAAGAACAGGTGGTTGGCAACACCGCCCAGTTCGACAAATCCAGCGGCGAGTTCTACATGGACCCCGGCGATGAACAGCGCATGATCCCGCCGCGCCCCGAACTGCAATACTCCGGCCCGGTAGTGGTAATGGTCGGTCCTGCCTGCGCCAGTGCGTGTGAGTTCTTCTCGTACAACATGACCATCAACAACCGCGCCACGATCGTTGGACAGTATCCCAGCGATGGAGCGGGTGGCAGTGTTGAGCAATTCCTCATGCCTGAGGGCATTTACACCCAGATGACCATTGGCCGCGCCATGGACGCGCAGGGCAATATTCATTTGGAAGGCAAAGGCGCGGTACCGACTGTCAAAGTACCTGTCACCGCCGAGACTCTTCTCAAAGAATTCAATGGAGAGGACGTCATCCTGGATGCCGCTGTGGCTTATCTGGATAACCCGACTGCGGGCGCCTCGGTCCCAGCCGCATCTGCTCCGCCCAAACTGACAGTGGACTCCTCCGCTGAGACCGCCCTCACCTCCGGCACCAAATTTCTCGAAGACCTCGCCAAGGAAAAATACCAGGCTGAGGATTATGGCAAACCCGGCACCCTCGCATACACCGTCAACCTCTCCAAATCCCGTGACTTGATGTGGGCTTACGGCTGGTGTGCCACCTCGGCCGCCACCCTCAAACAGAACCTGGGTGCCATGACCATCGTCTTCACCCTCGATGGCCAGGATATTCCATCGTCGGATATGGCGGTCTTTGACGTCTCATCCGGCGGCCAGGAGTGCAAATACATCTACGGCCTGCTGAGCGATTGGCCCGCCGGGCAACACAATCTGAAGATCACCGCCACTTATAACTCGGCGATCAATGATGGCTCCGCCGATTACCCGGCCGGTGATTACACCTTTGAATACACGGTCAATGTAAGCCAATAGACTGGGTACGCAAACATTCCAAACAAAAACGCACTGACCAACCCGGTCAGTGCGTTTTTGTACTCATAAGCCTTCAGTCCACGAAGCGGTATTTGAGCAGGGCCCACACGGCCTCGAACGCGTCGTGGAGTTTGATCTTTTTCCCCTCGGAGTAATCACGCGGGTTGAAGGTGATCGGCACCTCGAAAATGCGATACTTGCGCTTGAGGATCTTGGCCGTGAACTCCGGCTCGAAATTGAAGCGCTTGGCGCGGATGTGTATATCCTGAACAACTTCCCGGCGGAAAACCTTATAGCCAGTCTCCATATCGGTGAGGATCGAGTCGTACAGGATATTGGTCATCAAGGTCAGCAGTTGATTGGCAAGTTGGTGCCAGAACATGGTCACGCGCCGCGCCGCGCCGAGAAAGCGTGAGCCGTACACCACGTCTGCCAGGCCCTCCTGGATGGGCTTGAGCAGGGCAGGGTAGTCGCGGGGATCGTATTCCAGGTCGGCGTCTTGAATGAGCAGGACGTCGCCTGTGGCGGCTTTGAGCCCGGTCACCACGGCCGCGCCTTTACCCTGATTCTTTTCATGCAAGATCACGCGGACCTTTTTCCTGCCGTCCATTTTTTGCAACAGATCGCGGGTGCCATCCTGTGAGCCGTCATCCACAATGACGATCTCTTTTGCCAGTTTGGTGGCCAGCACGCGTTTGACGATCTCGTTGATGTTCTTTACTTCGTTGTATACGGGGATGATGACAGACAAATTCATAGTGTTGCAAATTATATACGATAACGCCATGCCACAATCGAGAACGAGACCTGCGTGCTATAATTTATGCATGTCTGTATCCTTCGTAGCTTGCCATTCCCTGACTTGGGAGGTTGTATGACCAATCCCCTGGCACGTCCCACCCCTGGCGCGACCGGGTTGTTTGCCCCGCCGCCTATTACGTCTGTCGATGATACCGGCCTGTCCCCGCTGTGGCTGCAGGACCTGGCTCTGAAGATCCTGTATTCCCAGGGCTACATGAGCGGTTTGAAGATCGCCGAACTCATGGCTCTGCCGTTTGCCGGTGTGACCGACGGCATTCTCGAAGCCCTCAAACGCGAGAAGATGATCGAGGTCAAATCGTCGCAGGGCGGGTTGGGTGAGAGCGCCTATACCTTTGGTATCACCGGGGCAGGCATCACCCGAGCGCGCGAAGCCCTGGAACGCAGCCAGTATGCCGGGCCTGCGCCGGTGCCATTCGAAGTCTATAACGAAGCGATGCGCCGCCAAAAAGTGGGACGGGTCACTGTCACCGCACGGACGATGCGGCAGTTGCTTTCGCAATTGGTCATTTCAGAATCCACTTTTCAGCGGCTCGGTCCTGCGCTGAACTCAGGTACCTCCATTTTTATGTACGGGCCTCCCGGCAACGGCAAGACCAGTGTGGCGCGTGCCTTTGGCAATCTGGTATTGACCCAGGCCATGTACATTCCATATGCGTTGTATCTGGATGGTCAGGTCATCAAGGTCTACGATGCGGTCAGTCACAAACTCGCGCCGGAAAATGATGGGGTGGCTACGGCGCCCGGCACCGGCAACCTGCGGGCCAGTCCGCGCAAAGACCCGCGCTGGGTGAAGATCCGCCGGCCGTTCATCGTGGTGGGCGGCGAGTTGACCCTTGAAGGCCTCGACCTCGTGTACGACGATGTTCATAAATTTTATGAAGCCCCGTTCCAGGTGAAGGCCAACGGCGGCATCCTGCTCATCGACGACTTTGGCCGTCAGCAGGTGCGCCCGCGCGACCTGCTCAACCGCTGGATCGTGCCACTCGAAAACCGGGTCGATTTTCTCACCCTGCACAATGGCCGCAAGGTGGAAGTGCCTTTCGACGTATTGATCGTGTTTTCCACTAATTTGCCTCCGAAAGATTTGGTGGATGAAGCCTTCCTGCGGCGTCTGCGCCACAAGATCGAAATCGGCGACCCCTCCTATGAGGAATATCGCGAGATCTTCAAGCGCGTGGCTCAAGACAAGAAAGTGGAATATAGCGACCAGGGCCTCGCTTATCTATTACAGGAGTGGTACATCAAGCGCAACCGCAAACTGCGCGCCTCCCACCCACGTGACTTATGCGACCAGATCCTGGATATTTCGGGGTATCTCGCCGTCCCGCCCGCGATGACCAAGGAGTTGCTTGATCGCGCGGCCATGGCCTACTTCGTCGATATTTAGACCATCAATCTTTCAAAGGTTGGTACACGTAGCGATATTCATGCCCGGGCTTTTCCTGTACAATGGCATGAATATCGCCTTATTCTGTATACACCATGCTTACTACACTTCCGCAACCCGTTATTTTTGCTCACCGTGGCGCTTCAGCGCATGCGCCGGAAAATACGCTCGCAGCGTTCGAGTTGGCGCTTGCGCAGGGTGCCGATGCCATCGAACTTGATGTCAAACTCTCTGCCGATGGGCAGGTGGTGGTCATCCATGATGCCACCGTGGACCGGACGACCGGCGCGCGCGGCAAAGTGAAAGACCTGAAGCTTGCCGACCTGCGCGCGTTGGACGCAGGCAGTTTCTTTGGAGCGCGGTTCGGCGGCGAAAAGATTCCCCTGTTGTCTGAAGTGTTTGAAGCGGTCGGTAAACGTACCCTCATCAATGTGGAGCTGACCAACTACAACTCACCCCGTGACCACCTCGTTGAGTCGGTATGCATGTTGATAAAGCAGTTCAATTTACAAAAGCGGGTATTGTTCTCTTCTTTCTTCGCGTCCAACCTTTCGAAGGCGCGCAGTTATCTGCCGGAGGTGCCGTGCGGGCTGCTGGCTTTGAATGGCATTGCCGGTGCCTGGCCGCGTTCGTTCGGGTTTGCGTTCGGCAGATATGCGGCTCTACATCCCTACCTGAGCGATGTCACGCTGCAACAAGTCAGCCGGGTGCATCGCCTTAAGGGTCGCGTGCATGTGTGGACGGTGAATGCCGAGGCTGATATGCGGCGTCTGTTCGGTTGGGGCGTGGATGGCATCTTTACCGACGACCCGGCGCTGGCCTTGCAAGTGAGGGGCGAAAAACGATGAAGCGTGGAGTCTTTGTATTGGCCGGGTGGCAGGTTTCGGCTGGAGAAGGATGCGCTTATGTCCGATCGGATGGGACATGCGACTGATCCGGAGTCTGCATCTCATCCTGCTTTTGGCTGTGTGCGCCTCGTTGCTTCGGCCTGTGCCTGCTGCGCGCGCCCAAACTTTTTCTCAGGCGACGTCTCCTGCGGCAGTGCTGGCGCAAATGACTCCTGAGGAACGCGTAGGGCAACTGTTCCTCGTCACCTTCCGCGGTGTGGATACGGGACCCGAATCGCAAATTGCCGACCTGATCGTCAATCGGCACGTGGGCGGTGTGGTGTTGTTGACCGAGAACGATAACTTCGTCTCTCAGCCTGGCACGCTGGCCGCCACCCAAAGCCTGATCAACGCCCTGCAAGCCGTGGAATGGGATGCAACTACGCAACCACAGGACGCCGCCGCACCACGCCGTGTGTATGCACCCTTATTCATAGGCATTTCGCAGGAAGGCGACGGCCTGCCGCATGACCAGATCCTGAGTGGGCTGACACCGCTGCCCGATGCCATGGCGATCGGCGCCACCTGGAACCCGGAACTCTCGCGGCAGGTGGGCAATGTGCTTGGCGCCGAATTGAGCCAGCTGGGCTTCAATTTATTTCTCGGCCCCTCGTTGGATGTGGTCGAGTCGCCGAACCCTGCGGCCCTGAGCGATCTCGGCACACGTGTGTTTGGCGGTGACCCGTATTGGGTGGGCGAGTTGGGGCGCGCCTATATAACCGGTTTGCATGAAGGCAGCAAGAATCAACTGGTGGTGGTGGCCAAGCATTTCCCCGGCCGTGGCAGTTCAGACCGCCAGCCCGAGTTGGAAGTGGCCACGGTCCGCAAGTCGCTGGAGCAGTTGCGGCAGGTGGACCTGCTACCGTTCTTTGCCGTGACGAAGGCGCAGGAACCCGCTTCCACGGCTGATGGGCTACTGGTGTCGCACATCCGTTATCAGGGGTTTCAGGGGAATATTCGCGCCACCACGCGCCCTGTCAGTTTCGATGCGTCGGCCTTGCCGGCAATTTTAGGCTTGCCTGAATTTACCGCCTGGCGTGCCAATAATGGGCTGGTGGTGAGCGATGCCCTCGGCAGTGATGCCGTTCGCCAGTTCTATTCACAGGGCACTGAGAACTTTTCGCCCCGGTTAGTGGCGCGCGATGCGTTTCTGGCTGGCAGCGACCTGTTGTACCTGGGCAACATCCGTTCGAACGACCCCGAAAGCGACACCTACGGTACAGCTTCGGAGATCATCGATTACTTTGCGCAGGAATATCGCAATGACCTCGTCTTCGCCCAACGGGTGGATGCTGCAGCGCTGCGCATCCTCTCGCAGAAATTGCGCGTGTACGGCGGGTTCAATTTCAACACTGTGCAAACCGGACTGTTGAATTCTGCCGATTTCGGCCTCAGCCAACAGGTGATGTTCGATGTGGCGCGTGAAGCAGTGACGCTCGTCAGCCCGGACCCGCAGGAGTTGAGTACACTGCTCCCGGCGCCACCCGGCCGCAACGATCGCATTGTGTTCCTCACCGATGCATCCACCTATCAACAGTGCAGCACCTGCCCGGTGGAGGATGCGCTGGCCGTGGATGCACTGCAAAAAAATGTGGTGCGTTTATATGGACAATCCGGGAGTGCGCAAATCCTCCTCAATCGTTTGAATTCATATCCGTTCACCGAGTTGCCCTTGATGCTGAACGGTGAAAGCCAGACCACGCTGGAAGATGAGTTGACCCGCGCCACATGGGTCGTGATCTCACTGGCCGATGTGGATGGCGACCAACTGGGGATCCTGCGCCGCTTCTTCGACCAACGCCCTGACCTGCTTCGTAACAAGAACGTGATCCTCTTCTCGTTCACTGCGCCCTACTATCTCGATGCGACGGATATTTCCAAACTGACGGCTTATTACGCCCTGTATAGCAAGCAGCCCGCCTTTGTGGATGTTGCCGCGCGTTTACTCTTTCAGCAGGTGCCGCTGCAAGGCGCTTCGCCGATCTCCATTCCGGCGGTGGGTTATGACCTGCTAAAAGTCACAGCGCCGAACGCTAGCCAGATCATCCCGCTCGCGTTGGACCAGCAAACTGCCACGGAGGAAAACACCGAAGGCACACTGACCCCTGAGCCGACGGCCATTCCTTCGTACAAGATCGGTGACACCATTGCGGTGCGTGCAGGCCCGATCCTGGATGGGAACCAGCACATCGTCCCGGATGGGACGGTGACGCGCTTCACCATGTCCACGCGCGACGAGAGCGGCGGTATCCTGCGGGTGGTGGAAGCGACGACGGTGGGTGGCGTTGCCCGCACGAATTTTGTCATCGATAAACCCGGCAATGTGGAGATCAGTGTCATCAGCGAGCCGGCGTTGGTGTCGGATGTGTTGCAGTTCACTGCTTCGAATGAAGGGGTGGTGGTGACCGTGGTGGTGCCGCTGGCTTCTCCGACCGTCACCCTGCCTGTGCCGACACCGACAGTGGTCGTGACCGAGTCGCAGTTCTTTGGCCCGGATGGATA
>CAZJMZ010000003.1:19457-20818 GCA_964547115.1 uncultured Anaerolinea sp.
ATCGTGGGAGGGATTGGCTGGTGGGTTTGGCGGCGCTGGTTTAGCGCGTCAGTGTAGCCAGCAGGCTGACCAGCAACAGGACCGCCGCGCTCCAGGCGAGCGTGGCTTCGGGGGCATGTGAGACGTAATCCCATACAGTGTATGAGTTCATGGCCTGGCGGCGGGTGGGCAGGGGATGGCTGGGTGGTTCATGGTGGCCGAGCAAGGCCTGACGGAATTCGTCCATGGTGCGCGGGCGTTCATCAGGGTGCAGGGACATGGCCCACAGCACGGCGCGTTCGGTGCGCTGCGAGAGGCTGGGATTCAACTGTCGAAGTGGGAGCAGGCCCTCGGGATTCAAGAAGCGCGAACGCGCATCCTGCGGGGCTTCGTTGGTGAGCAGATGATAGAGCGTCGCACCGAAGGCGTAGATATCCGAGCGGATGTCGGTGTGGGCATCGGAGCCGCCGTATTGTTCGAGCGGGGTATAAAGCGCGGTGCCCTGGCCCTGGATGATGGTGATGGTCACTTCTTCGGGTGCGAGGATCTTCACGAGACCGAAATCGACGAGTTTAATCAGGCCGTGTGGCATCAATTTAAGGTTGCTGGGTTTGATGTCGCGGTGGACGATGGGCGGTTCCTGGCTGTGCAGGAAGCTGAGCGCTGTGGCGATCTGCTCGGCCCAGGCGAGCACTTCTTTTTCGGGGAGAAAGGTCTTGGTGCGGCGGGCTTCCAGCAGCAGGGTGCGCAGGTCGCTGCCCGGGATGTAGTCCATGACGAGGTAATCACGTGGGCCGTTGGAGAAGAAATCGGAGACCTTGGGCAGGTTGGGGTGGTCAAGACGCGCGAGCACAGTAGCCTCGCGCAAAAATTGCTCGCGGGCTTCTTCGCGGATGTTTTCGGGGAGGGCGCGGTCGTATTCGACCTCTTTCAAGGCGCATTCGCGGCCTTTGAGGCGCAGGTCGTCGGCGAGGTAAATCGAACCCATGCCGCCCTGGCCGATCCGTTCACGGATCTTGTATCGGCCGCGCAGGACCTCTCCGGTCTTGAGGGGTGGAAGCAAATCTTCTCCTGTGAGATGATAATTCGCATGACGCAGCACTGCGTCATGACCTGTGATGCGGAACCAGCCCGGCGGGTAAGATCCGCGGGAGGTCACCTATGTAAATAAACGCTGGCATGGAACGGTTGGTTCTGGGCAGTTCTTTTTCGGCGTAAGTTCTGCACAGAAACGCGTGTTTATGCTATATTATTATAACCGTTATGAAACAAGCACAGGAAGATTCTCCGTTATTGATCGCACAAGGTGGCCCGCTCAAGGGCCATCGCTGGCAATTGAGTCAGACGCTTGTGCTGGGGCGTGAGGCCTCCTGCGATGTGGT
>CAZJMZ010000003.1:20918-33716 GCA_964547115.1 uncultured Anaerolinea sp.
CTGATGATGGACCTCAAATCGCGCCGGGTGTGGGTGAACCAGCAGCAGGTTGTACCGCCACTCTCTGCTCAGCAGTTCAAATTGCTTTGGTTGTTGTATGAGCGCAATGGACAGGTCGTCACCCGGCCAGACCTGGTCTCTGTGGTGTGGGGGGATGAACAAATGGCGGGCGTATCAGACCAGGCCCTGGATGCGTTGATCCGCCGCCTGCGTGAACGACTGGCTGCGTTGGATCCGACCCATCCGTATATCGACACCGTGCGGGGGCATGGCATCCGGTTGAACAACCCCAAATCCTGAATTTCTGCAATCCACCCGTAACTTTTCGGCCTCCCGGGCGACCATCTGGTTGTATCCAATCCACACACATTTTTCGGAGGCAGAATGAAAAAGACAAATCAATTCAAATTTTTGGCGCTTCTGGCGGTGCTCGCGTATGTGTTGAGCGCCTGTACGGGTGTCGCCCCGGCCGCCAACGCGAACCAGGGACAGGATGACCAACCCCAGCAGGTGGTCTTCACCGGTACTGTTGAAGCAATGGGCGGCACATGGACCATCAGCGGGCAAGCCGTTTCGGTGACCGGTACCACCCGGGTGGACGCGACCGTCACTGTCGGCTCGAACGTGCGCGTGGAAGCGGTGGTGGACCAGAACGGCGTGGTGACCGCCATCTCCATTGAAACCGCAGGCGCCGATGACCCGAACGCCAACGGTAACGCCAACGACGCCAATGCCAATGACGTCAACGGCAATGATGCCAATGGCAATACGAACGACAACACCAATGCCAACACCAACGGCGATGACAACAGCAATGCCAATGGCAATACAAATGGTAATGCAAATGGCAACAGCAATGATGGCGCCCTGACCGGCACCGAGAAGGAAATCACCGGCAAAGTGGATGCCATTACCAGCACCTCGATCACCATCGACGGTGTGGCGTACGACCTCTCCAGCAAGACCGAGATCAAGGATGCCATCGCCGTGGGCGATACGGTCAAGGCTCATGTGGTCACCAGTGCCGACGGCAAGCAGACCATTCGTGAGATCGAAAAGATCAGTGGCACCGGCCTGAGCGGCAATACCAACGGCAACGATAACGATGATCATGGTGGCAACTCCAACGGTTCCGACGACAACGGCAACAGCAATGGCAACGACGATCACGGCGGCAACTCCAACAGTTCCGGCGGCGATAACCAGAACAGCAACAGCAGCAACACCAATGGCGATGACCACGGCGGCAACTCCAACGATAACGGTGGCGGTGGCAACGACAACGGCGGTAATGGCAACGGTAACGGTAACGGCTAGTTCTGCCTGACCCAACACAACGAACCTTGCTCGTCTGGGGTGTAACACCCCAGACGAGCCTGTACGAAACCACCTGACTTCCTTTTTGCTGAGACCTTCTCGATGAAACGCCTTTCTCCTTCCACACTCCAAATGCTCGGCCTGTTGGCGCTGTTCATCGTGGGCCTGGCCTTCGTCCAGTTCGGGACGCCTGACATGCCCGATAACGACGGCTTCTATCACATCAAACTCGCCGCGCTCATGCGCGAGCAGGGCTTCAAGCCCGAGTTCATCTGGCTGCCGCTCAGCATTTTGAACGCGCGTGAGTTCTACGACCACCACTTTCTCTTTCACGTCTTTCTCATCCCTTTTACCCTGTTCAGTGACCTGCGCCTCGGCGCCAAAGTGGGCGCAGTGGTCATGGCAGCACTGGCGTTTTTGGCAGTGGCATGGCTGTTCCGCCGTCAGCGCCTGCCATTTGCAGGGGTTTGGGCACTCGGCCTGCTTGGCATCTCAGACGCGTTTCTCTACCGCATGAGCATCACCCGCGCGCAATCGCTCTCACTGGCGATTCTGGCGATCGCGATGGTCTGGCTGCTCGAACGCCGCTATAAGCCGCTGGCTGTGCTGGCGTTCTTCTACGTATGGGCCTACAATGCCTTTCCGCTCATCCTGGCGTTGGCGGTCGTATACGTGGCGGCGGTCTGGCTGACCGAGCGGCGCTTCGAATACCAGCCGGTGCTGTATGTGGGTGTGGGGTTATTGCTGGGCGTGCTCATCAACCCCTATTTCCCGCAGAACGTCGTCTTCACCTACCACCATATGCTCCCCAAACTCACCGATGCCACATCCGTTTCGGTGGGCAACGAGTGGTACCCCTACAACACCAAACAGATCCTTGAAAACTCCACGCCTGCGCTGGTTGCGTTCGCCGCGGGGGTGCTGGCGCTCGGGCTGACCCCGCGCAAAATGGACACGCGCACGGCTTTTGCCTTGCTCACCGCCCTGCTCTTCGGACTCATGCTTTTTCAAGCCCGCCGTTTCGTGGAATATTTCCCGCCGTTCACCCTGATCTTTGCTGCCTTCGCCTGGGCTCCGCTTTTGCAAACCGAGGACGGCGCGCCTCATACTCAGCCGGAGCCTGCTTCGCCCGCCTCGGCCCTCGCCACGCTGACACGCCTTGTCCCCGTAGGGCTGCTTTCAGTGGCGATCTTGGCTGGGGTGGTGGTATCAGCCCCTCGGGCGCGGGAGGCGGTCGCTTCATCCAAACCGTACGGCTTGTATGCGGGCGCTTCAGCCTGGTTGGAAGACAATACTCCGGCCGGCGCGCGCGTCTTCCAGACCGATTGGGACGACTTCCCACGTCTGTTCTTTTACAACACGCACAATACCTATCTCGTGGGTCTCGACCCCACCTACCTGCAACTCTACGACCCTGCCCTGTACGCAAAGTGGGTGGACATCACCCAGGGTCGCATGGACCAGCCCGCGGGCGAGATCTTGAACACCTTTGGCGCGCGCTACGTGCATACCGACCTGCTGCACGAGGATTTTCTGCGGGTGGCCGCGCAGGACCCCGGCTTGCGTGAGGTCTACCGTGACGACCAGGCCGTAGTGTTCGAGGTGGTGTTGCCATGAGTGATATACTCACCTTATACGCGCGTGGCCTGTTATGGCTGGCGCTCGAATCGCGGGGGGCCGCGAACTCCATGTGGAATAAAAATACTTCTCACTCACTCGACGGGTTATACCAACTCGACCCACAGGCCATCGGCGCGATCTACGATCAGTATTTCCCCGAGGTCTACCGTTACGTCCGTTACCGTGTGAATGACGACACGCTCGCGGAGGACATTGCCAGCGATGTGTTCGTGCGCCTGCTGGAAGCCGTGCAAAAAAAGCAGGGGCCACAAACGAACCTCAAAGGCTGGCTGATCGCCACCGCCTCCCATGCGGTCAACGACCATTTGCGCCGTGTCTACCGCCGTCCCACCGAGGCGCTCAGCGACGACCTGCCCGATGCAGAGTCCAGCGTGCACGCCGCTGTGGATGCACGCGAACGCGAGCGGCAGGTGCAGGCGGCCTACTCCCAACTCACGGCCGAGCAGCAGCATGTGCTGGCCCTGCGCTTTGGGGTGGGGCTCTCGCTTGAAGAGACCGCCCAGCAAATGAACAAGAATGCCAACGCCATCAAGGCTTTGCAATTCCGCGCGCTGGCCTCCATGCAGCGCGCGATGGGGGAGGCCGCTTATGACTGAGATGTACGAGCTCCTCGAACGGGTATTGACCGAGATCGAAAACGGCGCGGACCCCGAAGCCGCCCTACGTGCCCACCCGGAGCAGGCCGCCGAGTTGCGCCCGCTGGTGCAGGCCGCGCTCGAAGCACGTGCCCGCGCCGTGACCGGGCCCAGCGCCGAAGTGCTGCGCCGCAACCGTGCGCGGTTGTTACAGCGTGCCGCGCAACTGCGCGAAGAGCAGGAGCGCCCCGCGCCGTTCTTCTGGTTCCCACGTCTGCGACGGACGGCGGTCTCGCTGGCAGTGTTGACCGTGTTCCTGTTCAGCAGCGCCCGGCTTGTGAGCGCCTCCTCGGCTGCCCTGCCCGGCGACAGCCTCTATACCACCAAACGCTGGTGGGAAAATGTAACCATCACCTTTACCTTCGATCCGCAAGCCCGCCAGGCGCTGGAGGTGGAATACGAGACCGAACGCCTCCATGAGGTGAACGACTTGTTTGCCACCGGGCGCGCCGAAGACGTGGAATTTGCCGGGGTTGTCCGGCTGGTGAACGGGAGCAGCCTGACGGTCGGCACGGTGCCGGTGCTCGTCACCAGCCAGACCGACCTGCCGGGCACACCCCTGCAACCGGGTATGGCCGTGCGGGTGGAGGGTGTCACCGTCTCTGGGAATGGCGTGGTGACTGCGACCCAGATCGAGTTGCTGCCCCCCGGTGCGCCCCTGCCAGAAGTGGAAGATGGCGGCAGCCCGGAATCGCAAGAGACCGAGGGCACTTCCACGCCGCAGCCTACCAGCACGCCCACTCCGGCACAAACCCGCTCCGTCACTGTCACGCCCACACTTACCGGCACGCCCACCCTTACGCCTACCGTCACACCCAGCCTGCCGCCCGCCAACGCCAACGGCAACCAGAACGCCAATAACAACCAGAACAGCAATACCAACCCCGGCGGTGGTTCCAACACGAACACGGATACCAATACGAACACCAACACCAACGCCAATGGTAATGCCAACGATAATAGCAATAGCAATGGGAATGACGATCACGGTGGCAACAGTAACAACGGCAACGGCAATTAACACAACAGTCTGTATCAACCCACAGTGGCTGTCAGTTCAAAACTGACAGCCACTTTTTTTAACCGGTTCTCATTCAAATCGCAGTACAATGGTTCCAATCTTTTTACCGCCTCGCGCAGGAGACCCCATACATGACCGATAACCACTTTTATCTTGGACGCGCGTTCGACCCAAACCAGAAGACCGTTTCCACCACCCAAACTGTCTATGACCCCGATGACCTTACCACGCATGCCGTCGTCACCGGCATGACCGGCTCCGGCAAGACCGGTCTGTGTGTGGGCCTGCTTGAAGAAGCCGCGCTCAAAGGCATCCCTGCCATCATCATTGACCCCAAGGGCGATCTCACCAACCTGCTGTTGCACTTCCCCGATCTTGCCCCACAGGACTTTCAACCTTGGGTGGATGCCGACCTTGCCCGCCGCGAAAAGAAGACGCCTGAACAGGTTGCCACCGAAACCGCGCTCAACTGGCGGCGCGGTCTCACCGAATGGGAGATCGACCTTGACCGCGTGCGCGCCCTCAAGAATTCCGCGCAATTCGCCGTCTTCACCCCTGGCTCCACGGCGGGCATCGCCGTCAGCGTCTTGTCGTCACTGGCTGCACCCGGTTTGGATTGGCAGGCCAACCGCGAGGTCCTGCGCGAGCGCATTTCCAGCACGGTCACCGCACTGTTGGGGCTGGTTGGCTTTGAAGATGTAGACCCTATCCGTTCGCGCGAGCACATCCTGCTCTCGAACATCTTCGAGAACGCCTGGAGTCAGGGCAAAGACGTGGACCTCACCGAACTGATCCTGCAAACCCAAACCCCGCCCTTCGATAAACTTGGCGCCTTCCCACTCGATGCCTTCTTCCCCGCCAAAGACCGCATGGACCTGGCGATGGTGCTCAACAACATTCTTGCATCCCCCGGCTTCGAGACCTGGCGCGAAGGCCAGCCGCTCAACATAGCCGCCATGCTCTACACGCCCGATGGCAAGCCGCGCCATAGCATCTTCTACCTCGCCCACCTCTCCGAGACCGAGCGCATGTTCTTCGTCACCCTGCTGCTCTCCGCCGTCGAAACCTGGATGCGCATGCAAAAAGGTTCCACCTCCCTGCGCGCCCTGCTCTACATGGACGAGATCTTCGGCTACCTGCCACCCCAGCGCAACCCATCCTCCAAGCCGCTGTTGCTGCGCATGCTCAAGCAAGCCCGTGCCTTCGGGCTCGGCCTGTTGCTTGCCACTCAAAACCCGGTGGATGTGGATTACAAGGGTCTCTCAAATGCGGGCACCTGGTTCATCGGCAAACTGCAAACCGAACAGGACAAGAACCGCCTGCTCGACGGCCTCGAAAGCGCCTCGGGCGGCGTCACACGCGACACCTTCGATAAACTCATCTCCTCGCTTGGTAAACGCACCTTCATCCTGCACAACGTCCATGCCAAGGCGCCCGAACTCTTTCAAACCCGCTGGACGATGAACTTCCTCGCCGGGCCGCTCACCCGCACGCAGATTCCCGACCTCAACGAACTTGCCAACGCGACCGCTTCGCTTCCGTCCCAGCCGCAGCCTGCTTCCGTCCAATCCGCATCTTCCCACGCTCCAACTGCGATCGCCCCCACCTTGATCGCCCAACCTGCCAACAGCCAGCCCCAACAATCAGCGCCGGATCGTCCATCGTCAATCGTCAATCCAAAATCGAATGCCGGCTCCGTCACCAAACCCTCGCTCCCCGCGACCATTCGTGAATACTTCCTCCCACAGAACCTGTCTCTACCCGCCGCCTTCCGTGCCGCGCAAAAGACCATGCCTGCCGATGCCCTGATCGAGAACGTGTTCTATCGGCCCGCGCTGATCGCCTCGGCCAAGGTCCGCGTGCTTGACCGCAAACTCGGCGTGGATAGTGAAGTGTTGCGCGCCGCGCTGGTTGCCACGCTTGAGAAGCGCGGCTCCGTGCGCTGGGAAGACTACATCTCCGGCAACGCCATCGCCAATATTGAGCCTGTCCCGGTCCCCGGCGCGCGCTTCACCACCCTCGATGCGCCGCTCAACGATCCCAAACTGATGACCGCCCTGCAAAAGGACTTTGTTGATTGGGTGCTGCGTAACTCCTCGGTCAAGGCGCGCGCCAATACCGCGCTCAAAGTCTTTGCCGGGCCCGATGTCAGCCAGGCTGATTTCATGCGCGCCTGCGCCGATGCCGCCCGCGACCTGCGCGATAAAGAGATCACCAAGCAGGCCGCCGCCATTGACCGGCAACTCAAAACGCTCGAAGACAAACTCACCCGCGAAGAACGCGAATTGCGTGAAGACGAAGCCGAACTCTCCAACCGCAAGGTCGAAGAAGCAGGCACGCATCTTGAGAATCTCACCGGTCTTTTTGGTGGCAGCCGCAAGTCATCACGCCTGTCCTCTTCGCTCACCAAGCGTCGCCTCACCGAACAAGCCAAAGCCGATGTGGAAGAATCGGTGCAGGCTATTGCCCAATTCAAACAACAGATCGCCGAACTGCAACGCCGCCGTGAGGAGACCGTGGCCGCCATCAACGATAAATGGGGCAGTGTGGTCAACGAGAGTACCGAAGTCACTGTCAACCCCAAAAAGACCGACATCTACCTGGATCTCTTTGGCGTCGCCTGGCTACCATATTATGCCGTTAGCGTCGGCGGTATCACGCTTGAACTCCCTGCCTTTGGCATACAAGCCTGAGTTTGAGACCGCTCATGTTGCAACTCATTCTTGCCATTGCCATTTGGGGCCTCGTCCACTCCTGGACGGCATCGCATGCCTTCAAAAGCATGTTGCGTGGCGTGCTTGGCACTGGCTTCATGCGGATGTACCGTCTGCTTTACAATCTCTTCTCGGCCATCAGCATCGCACCGGTACTCTATCTGTTGCTCGTCCTCCCAGACCAGGATCTGTACCGCATCCCACCACCCTGGAGTTGGCTCCTGCTCCTCGGGCAGGCAACCTCCGCCATCGGCCTAGTCGTTGCCCTCCTGCAAACCGACGTCTTGTCCTTTGCTGGGGTGCGGCAATTGATCGAAGCCGAAAAGCCCGGCCAACTGGTGGTCAGCGGCATGTATCGCCATATGCGGCATCCGCTGTATACCTTTGGGTTGGGCCTGCTCTGGTTGTCGCCGTCGGTTAGTGTCAACCGGCTGGTCGTTGCGCTGGCGTTCACGGCATATATCCTGATCGGCATAATCTTTGAAGAGCGCAAACTTCTGCGTGAGTTTGGTTCGGCCTACGCCGAATACAAGGCCGTCACCCCGATGTTGATTCCGCGCCCGCGCTTCAGCGGGAACAAATAAAGAGACCTGTCCGTTTATGAGGTGACTGTCACGCTGACTGTGGCAGTCACATTTATTCTTAGATCCAATTAACATCGCAAGGTATAATTTTCAACACCATGAGCACTGTCTCTTATCCCTATCAAAAAATGCCGGTCTTTCCGCAGGTCGTGGCCGCTTTGTTGAGCGGCTTCCTGCTGTTCCTGTTGTTCATCTCGGCCATTACCCTGGGCTACCAACTCATCTATGCAGGGCGCATCTTTCCGGGCGTCTCCGTTGCGGGTGTGGACCTTTCCGGGTTGACCCGTGATGAGGCGGCGGTGAAATTGCACTCCGCGTTGTCGTATCCGATCACGGGCAAGGTGCTGTTCAAGGATGGCGAGAAGGCCTGGGTGGCGAGTCCGGCAGAGTTGGGCATGGTGTTCGATCCAAGCACCAGTGCGGGAACAGCCTACAGCGTGGGTCGAAGCGGAGGCTTGTTCGGGTCGCTGATGGGGCAGGTGCAGGCAGGTGGGTACGGCAGGCAGGTCCCGCCGGTCATCGTGTTCGATCAGCGCGTGGCGTATCAATATCTCAGCCAGATCGCATCCCAGGTTAACCAGCCGATCGTGGAAGGCAGCCTGGCATTGAATGGCACTGAAGTGGTGGCGCAACCGGGACAGGTGGGCCGTGAGTTGAAGATCGATGCCACGCTGGTGTATCTCGGCGCGCAATTACAAACGTTCAGCGACGGTGAAGTGCCGCTCGTGGTGCAGGAACTGCAACCACAGGTGCTGGACGTGACCTCTCAGGCCGAGGCCGCGCGCCAGATCCTCAGCCAGCCGCTGACGTTAGCTGTTCCGAATGCCGCTGCAGGAGACCCGGGGCCGTATGTCTACAACCCTGAGATCCTGGCGAACATGCTCGGCGTGGTGCGCGAAGGCAACACGGTCAAGGTGGTGCTGAACACCACCGGCCTGCGTGACCTGCTCGCGCCGATTAAGCAACAGGTGGACCGCAAGCCTGCCGATGCGAAATTCATCTTCAACGACGACACCCGTCAATTGGATGTGATCCAGGACTCAAAAGTGGGTCGCGCCATGGATATGGATGCCAGCATCCAAACCATCAATGATGCGTTGCTGCGCGGCGAACATTCCGTGCCGCTAGTGATTACCGAAGACCAGCCGCAGATTCCCGCATCCACGACCGCCGGACAGTTGGGCATCACTGAATTGATCTGGGCCGAGACCTCGTATTTCTACGGCTCGAGCAATGAGCGCATCCAGAACATCGAAGCCGCAGCCTCGCGTTTCCACGGCGTGCTGGTTGCGCCAGGTGAAGTCTTTTCGATGGGCGAGACGATGGGTGACGTGAGCCTTGAGAACGGTTTTGCCGAAGCGTTGATCATCTACGGCGGGCGTACCATCAAGGGTGTGGGCGGCGGCGTGTGCCAGGTGAGCACCACCTTGTTCCGCGGTGTGTTCAACATCGGGCTCCCGATCCTGGAGCGTTACTCGCATGCCTATCGCGTCTCCTATTATGAAATGACCGCCACGGGCGTTGTCGACCCGCGGCTGGCGGGCCTCGATGCCACGGTCTACTTCCCGCTTGTGGATTTCAAATTCAAGAACGACACGCCGTACTATATCCTGATGGAAACTTATCTCAACGTCAACGCCCGAACACTGACGTGGAAGTTCTACTCCACCAAAGATGGGCGCACCGTGGCCTGGGATACCACCGGCCCGACCAATGTGGTCTCGGCGCCTTCACCTTTATATGAAGAGAACCCTGATCTTAAAAAGAACGAAATGAAGCAAGTCGATTATGCCGCCAACGGTGCCGATGTCACGGTCACGCGCACGGTGTATAAAGATGGCGCGGTGTTGTTCCAGGATCAATTCGTCACGCGTTACCAGCCGTGGCAGGCGGTCTGCCAATACGGGCCTGACTCAAAAGACCCTGATAAACTGGCCAAAGAAAAGAGCCTGTGTCGCTCGCCTTCAGGGTAGCCCCCGCCTGCATGGTAAAATTGCGCGCTGTTGTATATGAAATGGAGAACTTATGGTCAGCCAAACCTTGCTTGAAATCTTGCGATGTCCGAACTGCGTCCGTACCACCGGCGGAGAACTCAAACTGTACAAAGACTCCTGGTTCATCTGTGCCGATTGCTCACGCAAATATCCCATCGTCGACGATATCCCCGTGATGCTCATCGAAGAAGGTGATAAATGGGCAGGCGTGGCCGCAGACAAACTTCCTGTCCCGCCGCCAGCTAAATAACCGTGGATGTTTTGCAGGCTGCCTTGCATAGCCTGACCAGTGGCGACGAAACGCTGGCCGAGCAGGCCGTTCACCAACTGGTTGCCCTGGGGTCGGATGTGATTCCATTCTTAACCGACCTCGCTCACTCCCCGGACCCTGATGCGCGTTGGTGGGCCGTCCGTACACTGGCACAAACGCCTCACGCACCGACCGAAAGCCTGCTCCCGTTCCTATCGGCCGATCCCTCGCCGGAAGTGCGGCAATGCGCGGCGCTGGGGCTGGCGCTCAAAGCGGATGCCAGCGCGATCGCTCCTCTCGTCCATGCTTTGAGCGACTCCGACCCTATGACCGCCGGTCTCGCGGCGCACGCGCTCATCAAGATCGGCAAAGAGACTGTCCCGGCCCTGATCGAGTGTGTGAAAAATAAACAAACCCAGTCTGCCAGAATCCATGCCTTGCGTGCCCTCGCCGAACTCTGCGATCCGCGCGCCATCCCGGTCATGATGCAGGTGATGGAAGAGGAGTCTGCGCTGCTTCAGCATTGGGCAAAAACCGGACTCGAACGACTGGGCCTTGATATGGTGTATATAAAACCTGTATGAACATACGAACTGCTTTAAATAAAAAGATTGGTCCGCTTAGCATCGGGCAAATGCTCTTTTGGGGCGTTGTGCTTGTACTGGCGGTCAGCGGATTCGCCTTCGTCCGCAACCTGGTCACCTGCTGGACCATCACTCCAATCCCCGGCACGCCGCCAGCTGATTGCGGCACTGTGACCGCAGGCTTGAATGGCCCGGTGATCAACGAAGAAGGAACCCCTGTTGCTGCGGCTACGTCTGTGGTAGCCCCGCCGCCAGAGATCAGCATTCCCAGCTCAGACATTCCCCCCGCCTGGGACGGTGCGAGCCGTATCACTGTCTTGTTGATCGGCCTGGACTATCGTGATTGGGTGGCGGGCGAAGGTGCGCCGCGCTCTGATTCGATGATCCTGCTCACGATCGACCCAGTAGGCAAGACCGCGGGCATGCTGTCTGTTCCGCGCGATATGTGGGTTAATATCCCCGGGCATGGCTACAGCCGCATCAATACAGCCTATTCGCTCGGCGAAGGCGAAAAATTGCCCGGTGGTGGTCCTGGCCTGGCATCCAAGACGGTGGAGCAGTTCCTTGGCATCAAAGTGGATTACTACGCCCAGATCGACTTCTACACCTTCGTGGAATTCATCAACTTGATCGGCGGCATCGAAGTTTATAACGATGAAGAGTTGCGTCTTGACCCGGTGGGGCCTGGCTTGGATAAGATTCGCCTGACCTGTTGCGGAATGCGGTATTTGGATGGTGATAGGGCACTTGCGTATGCGCGCTATCGCAAAGGCGAAGGCGGCGATGTGGCCCGTGCCCAGCGCCAGCAAAAGGTCATCATTGGTATTCGCAATGTGGTGCTCGACCCGCAGAACTTCCCGGTGTTGTTGGGCAAGGCGCGCCAGTTCTATGAGGAATTCTCGGCGGGTATCAAAACCAACATGCCGTTCGAGACTGCGCTGCAATTGGGTGTGCTGGCGCGCGATATCCCGCTGGAAAGCATCAAGCAGGGCGTGATCAATTACGATATGGTGGCGTTGGATAATGTTGAACTTGGCGGCCAGAATGCCAGCATCCTCAAGCCGCTGCCCGATAAGATCCGCGTGTTGCGTGATGAGATCTTCACCACCGGCGGCCCGACCAGTCCGCTGGCTGGGGGCGGCGATGCCACCGCCTTGATGCGGGCCGATGGGGCGCGTGTACGCATGCTCAACGGCACTGCGGTTCCCGGGCTGGATGTGAACACGGCAAATTACTTCATCCCGCAGGGGTTGGCGGTGCTGGAAGTGGGCGCGGCAGACCGGGCCTATGAACGCACGGTGATCGTGCTGCACTCTCCGAAGTTATACACGCTGAAATATTTACAGGCGGCCTTTGGCATTTCGTCCAACGCGCAGATCATTGTCCAGCCAGACCCCGCAGCGACAGTGGATATTGAAGTCTATATCGGCAACGATTGGGCGGCCAATAAGCCCTTCCCGTAGACATTGGTTCATCACAAAAGACCAGCCGTACGAAGGCTGGTTAAATACGAAGGCAGCGGCGTGAAAGTATCACGCCGCTGCCTTTTTTGTTTATGGTTGTTGGAAGGTGAGTTTGATCGAACCCGCGAAGGGCTCCCCGCTGGGGGTCTGGCAGGCGGGAGGCGTAAGGTCGGTGACGATGTCGCTCCCGGCGGCGAGACGTACGGTGTAAGTGATATTGGACGACATGACGTAATCGGCGTAACCGTTGCTGATCTCGGGTTTGAACCCGGTGAAGAATTCGTCTTCGCCGGCTTCCCAGGTGATAATGATCTTCATGCCGGGGACCTGTCTGCGGCCGGGTGTGAACACAAAGACTTGCAGCAAGCCATCTGGCAGGTCACTATCGCAAATCGATTCTTGTCCGACCAGTCCATAGGGCGCACCCTGGGTGGGGATGGCCGTGCGAGTTGGGCGGGGGATGGGTGTGTTGAGCACTACCGGCGTCGCAGCGATGGGTTGGTCGGCGGTTTGAGGGGTCTCGGTGAGGATAAATTGGAGGTCTTCGGGGGTGGGTGGCAGGGTGTTGGCAGGTTGCGGTGAAAGGCTGCTCGGG
>CAZJMZ010000004.1:0-4842 GCA_964547115.1 uncultured Anaerolinea sp.
GGCTTGTCCATCAGGGCCAGCAGGGTCGCTTCCATGACATTGGTGCCAAACGAACGGCCTTCGAGCCGCGGCGTGACCGTGACAAGGATATGCAGGTTGCGTTTACGCAGTTCTTCCACGTTTTTGGCTGTAGTGGTGTTAGTCACAACGATCTTGCCGGTCAGATCATCGGGCATGTACTGGCGGATCTGTAAAAAATCGCCCGCCAACACATAGGATTGTTCATAGTATTTCGTCCACTTGGGTTGCGGAGGTTTATCCTGCTCCGAGCCCAGCGGGTACAGCCACGGAACAGGCAGTTGTGTGACGACCGGCAGAAGCGTGGCAGCCAGCAGTCGCACCGTAGAAAGCTTTTTCACGGCGAGTGGAATGCCCAGGGCAAACATCAAGTCACCAAAGGTGACATCCAGCCCGGCGGCCACCATGGCTTCGCCCATGCCATAACGGTCTACGGCGGTGGTCTGCAGGGCCAGCTGGCCTTTGAGGGTCTTGCCCTCTTTTTCGTTGAGATATTTTTCGAGTGCCGCAAAAGCCCGCTTTTCCAGCAAGCCCTTGACACCGTTCCCATCCCCCACCTTGCTGATCTTGATGGCATTGCGAATCCGTTTGACATCGCGGAAGTAATAGCGCTTGTTCGCAACTTGCAGAAAAAACTCCACACCGCCCGCACCGAAGGCGTCCACTTTACCATCGAGCTCACGGTAGAGTTGAATGGCCTTTTCAAAGTCGCCGTCCGTACCCTTGCGCGAGAGTTCACACTCCTGCCCCAGGAAAGTATGACGCGTGGTATGGTCACGTGAGGACGAGCCAACACTAATTGAAATGATCTTTTTCATGAGAGGCCTCCGCAGGGAATAACCCGCCCCAGACTGAATGGTGACGCCATTAACGGCATACACCGCGATCGCTCGCGGTGCAGCCTTAGACCAACTCAGAGGGAGGAGAGAGTTTTTATAAACGGCGTTCGTAGAACGCGCGCTTGTTAACCGGGTTTCACATCAGGGTTGGTGAAGCAGTAAGCACAGACTTGTTTTTCCAGCTTATTGCACTCCAACGCCTTCGAACAGCGATGGGCGATCACATGCGGGGGCTGGTCTGGCAAATTTTCGGCAGGATACACAACCTGCGCTTCCAGATCAACCGTGTGCCCCACATGCTCACAGTAGTGGGACTTGACAACCTGCCACTTTTTCTGAGCCATCTGACACCTCCAGTGTACGCCGTTATTGTAGGGCAAACAAAAAACGCGTGCCAGTGACACGCGTCCTAGTTTGATATGACAAATCGCCTATTCCAGACAACCTTTATCTACTTGCGGGTCAACTTGAAGACCTCACCGCCATCACTAAGCAGATAGATTTCACCAGACTCATCCTGCCCGAACGATGTGATGCGGACCTTCGCTTCGAACAACAACCTGGCCTGCCACTGTCCATTGACCTGCATCAACCCCCAAATGTACCCGCTGCAGTAATCACCATAGAGGTAGATGCCGTTCAATTCGGGCATCGCCCCACGATAGACATACCCGCCCGTGACGGAACATCCGCCCTCAGTATGACTGTATTCCGCCACCGGGAAGACGTATTCGCCCGTCACGCCTTGTGGATCATATTCATGATTGCCTTCGTAATAATCCCAGCCGAAGTTCAGCCCGCCGCGTGAACCAGCCGCCACATGGTTGATCTCTTCCCACTCACCCTGCCCTACATCGCCGATGTACAGGTCGCCGGTGGCTTTATCGAAAGAGATGCGCCAGGGATTACGCAGGCCGTAGTGATAGACCTCGTTGCCAAACGGGTTATCGGCCGGGAGCGCGTATGGCGAGGCAGAGTCCACGTCGATGCGCAGAATCTTGCCTAGTAATGCTTCCAACGATTGGGCATTGCCCATCGGGTCGCCTTGAAAGCCGCCGTCACCAGTTGCAATGTACAGATAGCCATCAGGGCCAAAGGCCAGCGCGCCGCCGTTGTGATTGGGGAAGGGTTGCTTGATGGTCAGCAGGATCGTTTCGCTGGCCGGGTCCACACCATTGACTGTCGTTTGGAAACGAGAGATGAAAGTGTCGCCGCCCTTGCCGGTGTAATTCACATAGAAATAACCGTTCTGCGCATATTGAGGGTGGAACGCCAACCCGAGCAACCCCATTTCGTTGCTATCGTCGTTGACACGGTCATTAATATCGAGAAAAGGCGTGGGGGCGAGCTGTCCGTTCTCGTAGAGACGAATACGCCCCGGCTTCTCAAGAATATACAGGCGTCCCGAACCATCGGGTTGCAGGTCCACGGTGCGCTCGAGGCCCGAGGCAACGAGCTGCCAGGTGAAGGCCGATGGGTCAGGGAAGCTGGGCACAGCCACCGGTGCAGATTGGGTGGGGGCGGCGGTGGCAGGGAATATTGTCGGTTGGGCGGAGGGTTGAGGCGCGATCTCAGGCGTGGACGAAGGAGGCGGCGGGGTGCTTAATCCGCTACAAGCCAGAAGCGGGATGACCAACAGCACGATCAGTCGTCGCATACGGGCTATTTGTCCACGTCAGTGGTTTCGGCATCCACCACCTCGCCACCATCTTCCTCGTAGTTGCTGTCGATCTCGGTTTGGAGTTCCTTGACGACCAGGGGTGGGCAAAGTTCAAGAAAAAGCGTAGTACCGATCCACAGGATGGCGGCGTCGTCGAGCGCGCCGATCACAGGGACGGGGATGGCATCGAAGGGCCAGAAAAGATATGCCAGTGAGGCCAGCGGGAGCAATTTGAGGAAACCGCTCACCCGGCGGTCACCCATCAGACGGGTGATGAGCCTGAGGCGCTTGACAAGGTCACGCAACATGCCGCCTTGCGGAGGGACGAGCAAATTCCTGTTTTTATCAGCCATTGTTTCTCCTTTGTTGATGACAAACATCCTGTGGAAACCATTATAAAACACATGTATGCCGGGTGTTCGCCTGCATATCAAGACTTACGTAAAACTAATTTTGGAGTAGCAAACATGGATATGACCATTGACTTCCCCGGCGGCGCGCGCGTGGGTGCGCATTTTCGCGGGCACACCTTGATGACAGACCAACCGTCGGGTGGCGGTGGTGATGACTCGGCGCCAATGCCGTTCGAGTTGTTCCTGGCTTCGATCGGCACGTGCGCGGGTATTTACATTTTGGGTTTTTGCAAACAACGCAACCTGCCCACCGAAGGCATTCGCATCATCCAGCACAATCACACCGACCGCGCAACCGGCATGACCGAACGCATCGAGTTGGAGATTCAGGTACCCCCCACTTTCCCCACACAATACTACAACGCACTCATCAAAACCGCCGAGTTGTGCAAGGTGAAGAAGACTCTGGAACATCCGCCGCAATTCGAGGTCGTCACCCGCGAAGTGGAAATCGCATAAGCCGGGACTCAGTCCTAGTGCAGGATGGTATCCCGCGCTACGATAATATGCTCGCTGGACGGGGTACAATTCGAGCATGCCTTATCTGATCGACGGCCACAATCTCATTCCCAAGCTGGGTCTGCGGCTCGATTCGCACAACGACGAAATGGAATTGGTCGCCATCTTGCAGGAGTTTTGCCGGCTCGAACGCAAACAGGTGGAAGTGTACTTCGACGGCGCACCCGCCCCCCATGCGGGCCAACGCAAATTTGGTGCGGTAACCGCGCATTTTGTCGCCCTTGGCTACACCGCCGATGATGCCATCCAAAAACGGCTTAAACGCATGGGCAGGTCCGCTAAAAACTGGAGCGTGGTCTCTTCAGATCGGCGCGTGCAAGCCGAAGCACGCGCCGCACAAGCCGAAATGATTTCGTCAGATGCCTTTGCCAGGTTATTGAAAAAGGTGCGCAATACTGCACCCAAACCAGGCGAACACAAACAACTCACCGAACATGAAGTGGACGAGTGGCTCAAGATCTTCACAAAAAGACAACCGTGATTTGGCCAAGACCTTTGGGGGATATATTCGGACAAATAAAATCCAATTTCTAATCATTATTTAATGTCACAATAACTCATCGAGAGTATAGTGAGCATACGGCACCTGCCCTCCCCTTTACTGGTTTTAGGTGTCTTGACCGTCACCTTGCTCAACATGTCCCCCCCATGCTGACAAGGCGGCGGTCTTTTTTTCGTCGAAAAGTTATAATCAGCGCATGGCAACTGCTTACACGCTCGTCCCTTCGCCTCATCATGAATATCCGGATCACCCCGAACGCCCCGGACGATTAGACCTACTCCTCCCCCGCCTCAACCAATACAACGCCCAACTGCTGGATGTAAAACCCGCTTCATCCCGCGAGATCAGCCTGGTCCATCATCCCAAGCTGGTCTCTTCGCTGGAAAAAGTCTGCCGCGAAGAAGCCCCCGGCATCATTGACTACGCCCCCACGTATGTGACTCGCACCTCCTTCGACGACGCACTGCTGGCCGCCGGGGGGGTAACCACCTGCACGCGCGCCGTTTTGCACGGTGAAGTTGAGAACGCCTTTGCCATCGTCCGCCCGCCGGGGCACCACGCCGAACCAGACCGCGCCATGGGCTTTTGCCTGTTCAACAACGTGGCTGTCGGCGCACGCGTGGCGCTGGAAGAAGGCCTGAAGCGCGTGATGGTCATTGACTATGACGCGCATCACGGCAACGGCACACAAGCCGCATTTCTCCACGATGAACGTGTTGCGTTTTTATCCGCGCACCAGTGGGGTATTTACCCCGGTACAGGCTGGCTGGAGGATGCTCCGCACGCCTTGAAGCGTATCGTCAATGTGCCACTTCCGGCGCGGGCCGGGGACTCGGTCTACGGGCAAGTGGCGGAGCGCATCTTCAGGCCGTTCGTGGAATCTTTCAGGCC
>CAZJMZ010000004.1:4942-26702 GCA_964547115.1 uncultured Anaerolinea sp.
TCTACGGGCAAGTGGCGGAGCGCATCTTCAGGCCGTTCGTGGAATCTTTCAGGCCGCAGATGCTTTTCATCTCGGTGGGCTTCGACGCGCACTGGAATGACCCCATCACCACACTGGGACTCACCTCCGCCGGGTATTTCTCGCTGGCGCAGCATATGGTGGCACTGGCCGATGAATACACCCACGGAAAGATCGTGTTCGTGTTGGAAGGCGGCTACGACGCGGAGAACGTGGCCAACGGGGCAGGCGGAGTCTTCGACGCATTGCGCAGGCAGGGGTTGAGTCAGGATGCGCAGGATCCAAATCCGTATCGAGAACCGGATTGCGAGTCACGCATCGAAGAAGTACAAAAGCGTCATGGTTTTTCGTAGTCCACGTTTTATAATTGCTGTAATCATCCAAAGGAGAATGCATGACACGCAGACGAACGCTCGGTTATGTTGAAAATGAATGGACCTGCCCGAACTGCAATTCGCGCAACAAGGGCAGCCTGAAGACCTGTGGCAATTGCGGTGCGCCGCAACCGGAGAACGTGCAGTTCGAAACAGCAGCGGAACAAAAGTTCGTGACCGACGCAGAACAGGTCAAAGCCGCGCAAGGCGGGGCCGATATCCACTGCGCGTATTGCGGCACACGCAACACCGCCACGGCCGAGGTCTGTATCCAATGCGGCGCAGACCTGAAGGAGGGCAAGGCACGTGAAGCCGGGCGCATTATGCAGGCACCACCCGCGCAGCCCAAGATCATCAAGTGCGATAATTGCGGCACCGAGAACCCTGGCACGAATGCAGTATGTGCCAACTGCGGTTCGCCCCTGCCGCGCGCGGTCCAACCGTTGCAGGCCCAGGCTGGTGGCGCACCCTCCACGCCGGGTGGTTTACGACCTGCCGCACCCATCAACGCCAAAACGAACAATAAACGCAACTTTCTCATTCTGGGCGCCATCATGGCTTGTCTGGCGGCGATCTGCGTGGGGGTGCTGGTGTTGTTCGTGTTCCCCACCTCCAGCGTGCAAGGCACCGTAACCGATGTGACGTGGGAAACCTTCGTGCCGGTGCAGGAGATCCGCGCGGTGGATTACTCCAACCAGCGCGGCAATCCACCCTCCGATGCATACAACGTCTCCTGCCGGGACGAGTCGCGCGATGTGTGCGAGAACAAGACCGTGGACAAAGGCAACGGTTATTCAGAAGTGGTGCAGGAATGCCACACCGAGACCGAGAGGTATTGTTCCTACACTCTGGACGAGTGGACCACCATCCAGACCTATACCCTGCAAGGCAACGACCTGCGCCCCATCTACGATGACCCCAGCCTGGCCAGCGGCCAGCGCATTGGCGATGAAAGCGAAAAACTTACGGTGACCTTCTCAACTGAGGATGGCGACAAAGTCTATAACCCCGGCTCGGTGACCGAATTCCAGCAATTCGACATCGGCTCCACCTGGACCTTGAAAATGAACCTGGTGGGTGGCATCGTGGGCGTGGAATAATGCTCGACTTCCAGCCCGTCCGTGAAAAACAAATATCCCTGCAAGACCTGGTGCGAGGACTGAACAAGCACGACCTGCGCCGCGAACTGGATGAAATGTACACTGAGGTGGAACGGCTGATTGCTGCTTGCACAGATGCAGACATAACCTTCACGCCGGCGGATGAACAGGCCGATGATCCATACGCCATACCGGGGGAGGAAAGTCTTTCATGGACGCTCGCACATGTCATTGTACATATCACCGCCTCGATGGAAGAGTCAGCTTCAATCGCCAGTGAACTGGCCCGCGGTGTGGAATTCCACGGGCGTTCACGCTTTGAGGTGCCATGGCGGGAAGTGACCACAATCGCCCAGTGCCACGCCCGGTTGGCCGAGTCGCGGCAGATGTGCCTTGCCAGCCTGGAGATGTGGCCCGAACCGCCTCATCTCGAAAATACGTATACACCACAATTTCCCGGCGCATTGCCCCACACCTGTATCTCGCGCTTCACATCCGGGTTAAAACATGCGTCTGACCACCTCGGTCAGATCGCAGAGATCGTCCGGCAGGCGCACACACCATAACCATGGAAATTCACCCTCTCCACACCAAAGTCGATAAAACCATCCAGACCTTCATGGGTGAGATCGTGCTTGAAAGCCCGGTCGGGTTTCCATTCAAGGAATCGAATCTCTACTGTCTGGCTCATGACGGACAGATCGTGTGGCAAGCCGAGAAACCAGACCCCTACGCACTCTACTCAAAGGTCCGCCTCAACGAGGACGGGACGGCTGTTTCCGCCTACACGACTCAGAACCACGCCTGCGAGTTGGATCCTCGCACCGGCAAATTGATCAGTTTCACCAGCCTCAAATAACCCGGCTGACCCGCACCACCGCAGCGCACGAACCATTCCCCCTCTGAACCGGAGGCATCTTCATGCTTTGGGCCAAACGTCCGCTTGAACAAAAATATCTGCTCTGGCGAATTGAACAAGTTGGGTTGAAACGTACGACTTTCGAATCGGCGCTGATCGCTTTTGTTGTAGGGGCGGCTATTATCATCCCGGTCAATATGCTCATGGGTGGCTCGATCCCCACCGGCCTGACCATCAATGCCATCATTTGCTTTGCCATTTTCCCCTATCACCTCACCGAAATAGGGAACCTGCTGCTCGAACTGGAGCAGACCAAACGATCACTCTATGCTCAATCGATCCTCGATGAATTGACCCAATCTTTCAACCGCCGCTACTTCATGGAGAACTTGCATCGCGCCAGTCAACGCAGCCTGCAAAGTGGTGAGCATGTGGCCGTGCTATTCATTGACTTTGATGACTTCAAGACCATCAACGACACCTATGGCCACCAGGCCGGGGATGTGACCCTCAAAACGGTGGCCGATTGCTGCAAACAAACCCTGCGTATCACCGATGTCTTTGCCCGCTATGGCGGTGACGAATTCGTGTGTTTCCTCCCCAACACCACCAAAAGCCAGGCGCTGGAGATCTCAGAACGGCTCTTGAACAAAATTCTAGGCCTGCCGATCCATGCAGCTGGAACTGACTTTTATGCCTCGGTGAGCATTGGGGTGGCCTCGTTTCAAAACACAGAAAAGCTGGACCATCTCGTCACCAGCGCAGATGCAGCACTCTACAAAGCCAAACGTTCGGGTAAGGGGCGCGTCTTTCTACTGGAGTGACCCGTGCAAACTGGTTTCCTCAACCTGCCGTGGCTCCTTTGGGCAAGCATTGCCTTGCTATTGGCCATCCTCTGGGTGTTCGTCGGCCCTCACACCAAACTGACGCCCGCTCGCACCTTCCGCTACTTTATCATCCGCTGGGGCCACACCCTGACGTGGCTCTTGCTGGCGGTCAGTTTCGCCTTGCGAGGCCTATCACCTGCGTTAAATGGGCCTGCCAACCTGCTGGCAGCTGCAGGAGGGGTGATGTATGGGTTATTTATGGTCATGACGTTCATCATGAAATAATCACTTCAATGACGGAAAACTGAGGGGAGGATTTATAATAGCCATTAATCTGGCAGCAAAACCAAAAACACTCTTTACAAGGAGTACATCTTGAAAATCATTGCATGTATCAAACAAGTCCCGGACTCGGAGGCGAAAGTCAAGGCCGAGGGCGGGCAGGTCAACTGGGGGGATGCGCCGTTGGTCATCAACCCGTTCGACGAGTATGCCGTCGAAGGCGCGCTTCAGCAGCGGGAGGCCCATAACGGGTCAACAGTCACGGCCTTGTGCATTGGGCCCGAAACTGCAAAAGAGGCGCTCAAGCATGCGCTCGCCATGGGCGCGGATGAAGCCGTGCTCGTCAGCGACCCGGCGCTCAATGACCTCGATACGGTCGGAGCAGCGCGGGTGTTGGCGGCAGCCATCAACAAGATCGGCGGCGCGGATATGGTCATCTTCGGGCGGCAGACGCTCGATAGCGGCTCCGGTCTTACTGCGGCGCAGACAGCCAGAGTCCTCGGGTGGCCCTTGCTTGGGTTGGCCGGGCAGATCAAGGTCCAGGATGGAGGCGTTCAAGTCGAGCGCGTCATCGAAGAGGGACGGCAATCCGTCACTGCCAAATTGCCTGCGGTGCTGAGCGTTGTCCAAAGCATCGGTGAGCCGCGTTATCCGTCATTCATGGGCATTCGCAAAGCTGGCAAGGCCACCATCCCTGTGTGGTCCTTGGGTGACCTGGGCCTCAACGCCCTCGCCGCCAGCGTGACCCGCAGTGAACTGCTCAACCCGCCCGCCCGCGAAGCCAACACAGAGATCATCAGCGGTGAAACACCCGAAGCCATCGCCGAAATCCTCGCCGACAAACTCATCGCGGAGAAGGTGCTATGAAAACGTTCGTTTATATTGACCACTTCAAAGGCGATGTTCAGCCTGCCTCGTGGGAGGCGCTCGGTCTCGCAAAAAGTTTTGGTTCGGCTGCTGCGGTTGTCTTCGGCTCCGGTGTGGATGCCGTGGCGCAGGCCGCGCTGGAATATGGTGCGGATGAAGTGCTCGTGGCAGATGATGCCGCACTGGCAGATTTCCGTGCTGAGACCTATGCCGCCACACTCACTGCACTCGTTTCCTCTTCGACCCCCAACCTGATCCTGTTCCCCACCACGACTCGCACCCGTGAACTCGCCGCCATGTCGGCAGTCGATCTGAACAGCAATGTCATCACCGATGCAACCGGCATCGAAGCGAACGGCGACAAAGTGATGGTCACACGCCCGATCTACGAAGGCAAGTTGTTCGAAAAAGTGACCTGCGCGGGCGCGGTGCAATTCGTCACCATCCGCGGACGGGCCTTCCCCAAACCCGAACAGCAAGTAGGGAAAAGCGGAACGGTCACCAAGGTGGCTGCACAGACCAACGCACTGACCACCGTTGAAGGCTACAGCGTGGCCGAAGTGGGCGTGAGCCTCAACGACGCCGGGGTCATCGTCTCTGGTGGGCGCGGCGTTTCGAACAACCCGGCGCTTACCCCGCCTGCCGGGCTCGATGACAAACAAGCCGAAGTGTGGAAGGCCCAACAAGGCTTCACCCTGATCGGCGACCTGGCCTCCACGCTTGGCGGCGCTGTTGGCGCCTCTCGGGCCGCCGTGGACGCGGGTTATATCCCCTACTCCAACCAGGTCGGGCAGACCGGCAAGGTCGTGGCACCTGACTTGTACATTGCCTGTGGCATCTCTGGTGCGATCCAGCATCTGGCGGGCATCCGCTCCGCGAAGATGGTTGTGGCCATCAACAAGGATGCCGACGCCCCGATCTTCAAAGTGGCCCGTTACGGCGTGGTCGGCGACCTGTTCCAGATCGTCCCGGCGCTGAATGCAGCCTTGAAGAAGAAGTTGGGGAAGTGATGCAATCAAGGTGACAGTTATTTTTGAAGTGGCTGTCACCTTTAGAATAACAAGCAACAAGACCTCCGATGCCCATGCTCGGAGGTCTTATATCTTACATGGAGAAAAAGATGCATAACAAATTCCACCGCGAGAACAGGCGAAGATTGGCTGAAAACATGACAGTTAATGATGTCATGCTCTTTTTTAGCGGCGAAGGCGCACGAAAGTCCGCAGACGAGGATTTTCCGTTTTTCACAAACCGCAACTTTCTGTATTTGACAGGCATACAACAGAAACAATCAGCCTTACTGCTTCAAAAGAAAGACGACATCGTCAGTGAACGCCTGTTTGTTACCAAACCAGATCTTGAGCGGGAAGTGTGGACAGGCAGGCGTTTCACTGAGCATGAGATCAACGAGATCAGCGGAGTGGAAACAGTTGAAGACATCAACACCTTGAATCAGACGCTGGATCGCCTGCTTGCTTCCCAACCGGTGACGACTCTTTGGCTTTGTTTTGACGCGTTGGCATCAGAACGCTCGTTTGATATCGAGCGTGAATTCGCAAAGCAGATCCAGAGTCGGCATCCGCAGATCGTGATCAAGAACAGTTATCCGCTGCTGGCGGCGATGCGTAAGATCAAAGCGCCGGAAGAGATCGACGCCATCCGTAAAGCGATGCAAATCACCAATGAGGGGATCCGCCGACTGATGCGCATTGCAAAACCCGGCGTGATGGAATATGAACTCGAAGCGGAGTTCAATTCCGAACTTGCCGCTCATGGACAACGCCGCACGGCTTTTCCGTCCATCATTGCGGGCGGCGAGCGGATATTTTATTTGCATTACGCAGACCCCATGTCTGTCATTACAGATGGTGAGTTGATCCTCTCCGATGTCGGCGCGGCGTATGATGAATACTGTACGGATATCTCGCGTGTCTTTCCTGCCAACGGTCGTTTTAGTGAGCGGCAGGCACAGCTTTACCAGGTCGCTTTTGCTGCGAACCGGGCGATCATGGCGGCAGTACGCCCGGGTGTCTCTTTTCAAACATTGAACCCCATTTGCAAGCAAGTATCTTTCGAAGGACTAAAAGCCTTGGGGTTGTTGAATGATTTCGCCGACATCGGCAAATATGTCTGGCACGGCGCCGTGCATCATGTGGGGCTGGATACTCATGACGTGGGCGGCTATGAACAGCCGATGACAGAGAATATGATATTCACTGTGGATGCCGGGATCTACGTACGCGAGTGGGGCATCGGATTGCGCATTGAAGACAACGTGCTCGTGACGGCCGATGGATGTGAGAATTTGTCCGCTGCGATCCCATCAACGATTGAAGAGATTGAGAGCTTGATGGCAGATAAACGCAAGTAAATAAAACAAGTGGCTCGATTTTCGTAGATTTCCGCATGCGGAAATCTACGACCAACTGAAACATGGAGCAAACATGAAACAATACAATCTCGGCATCATCGGCGCGGGAATGTACGGCAAGATCTTGATGAAATATTTCCGGCAGGATGGGCGTGCGAATATTCTGTGGGTGAACAGTGCCAGTGAAGCCTCGACCCAGACAGCGGCACAGGAGTTCGGCGTGAAAAACTGGTCCACAGATTATCGCGATGTCTTGAACGATCCAGCCGTGGATGCGGTGGTCATTGCCACACCACCCTACCTGCATGCCGAGCAACTCGAAGCGGCGCTCGCAGCCAAAAAGCATGTATTGCTCGAAAAGCCCATCGCGGAGTCGCGGGAAAGCCTCCAGCGAATACTCAAAGCCGTTGACGCAGCACCAGGCCTGAAGGTGCTGGAAGCGTCCTGCCGTCACACACGCTTGACGCGCAAATTTCAATTCATCAAGTCCATGATCGCTGCGGGAAAACTGGGGGAGGTCTATCACATCCACCATAACAGTCTCGGGCGGACCACCTTCATCGAGTACAACCCGAAAGGGGCCTGGGCCATGAACAAAAGCCTGGCGGGCGGCGGTCCATTCGCAGACCGGGGCGTGTATGACCTGTCATTTCACCTGGGCCTGCTGAACGATGCACCCCAGTTGAGGTCAATGCACCGCTTTGCACGCAATGACTTGCGTGATATGAGCAAGCTCGTAGGCTTCAGTGACGTGGAACAACACGGTGCAGCGTGGATGGAGTTCGATACGGGACTCACATATTATTACGAGAACGGCGCCGGTGTGAACAACGAAACCCAAAACGAAACACGCCTCTATGGCACACGCGGTGGGTTGCGGTTCCAACACTACAGCTGGGATTCCAACGAAGTGGAGTTCTTCTATGTTGAAGATGGCGAACCGCGACAAGAGACTTTCACCATCGATATGTCACAGGAGCCTGATGATAGTCAGGCCATCGCCACCCATTTTCTGGATTATCTCGATGGCACCGCCGAACCGCTCATGTCCGTTCAACTGGCGGCGAAACACATGGAGATCTTGTTCAGGATCATGGGAGAGTAAGAGAGTCAACAGAAAGCAAAAGGCGTCCGGGGTTTGAAAACCCCGGACGCCTTTTGGATTCATTCGCCGTTAGTGCGTGTGACTCGCAGTGCCAAAGGCATGCTCATATACCAGCATGGCGTAATACTTCCATGCAAAGCCGGGGTCGTAGGCCAACGCAGCGCTGTTATTTTCATGCGCCGAACCGTTCTTGAGATTCTTATCCAGGAACGCCAGCATCTGATTCCACGCTTCGCCTTGCGCACCGCCCGCTTTGATACCAGCCGCATCCTGCACAAACGCATGCGGCTGCCCCTCATACACCGTCACCTCATGCTCGATGCCCGCAGCGGCAAGTCCTTTTTCGAACGCGTCCACTTCGGTCAACGGAATGGACTGGTCCGCGCCACCGAAGATGCCCAGCACTGGACCCGGCAAATTCTTCAGGACTGCGGGATCGGTCTCAGACGAACCGTAGAACACGACGGTCGCCGCCAGTTTGTTATTGTGCAAACTGTACAGAAGCGACGCGCGTCCGCCATAACAGAAACCTGCCACGCCCACCCGAGCCTGAGCCACCTCTGGTTGCGACTCCAGCCACGCATAGACCGAATCAAGATCGGCGTTGATCGCTTCCTGCTTGGTGGTAATGACCTGATAGATGGCACGGGGGATCCACGCGGTGGTTGAGCCGCGGAAGGTATCAGGCGCGATAACGAAATAGCCCTGCTCTGCCAGCAGATCCGCTTTGCTGACAATGGATTGGTTCAAGCCGAAGAACTCATGGATCATGATGACGGTTGGGAAAGGGCCCTCCCCATCAGGCTTTGCTACGTACGCGCGCACATCCGGCCCACCGTTCAGGCCGGGGATGGTGGTGTTGGTCACTGCATCCAACCGCCCGCCGCCGAGGAGTCCATCCACGGCGATGGAGCCGAAGAGAAACACGAAGAATCCAACGATAAGGATGAGCGTCCATTTGAGGATGTTTTTGACAAGTTTCATTTCTGCCTCCGTTTTGGGGTTTAGATGAGATATTGGGCGCGGTATTACTTGCAAATGCTATCGGCTTGCGAGACATTCAACAGGGAGGCAGTTTTGTCCGGTCCATAGATTGGGCCTACCCAAGCGGGGAGGGATGGTTTGAGAGGCGAGGCAGGTTTCGGCTACGGGACGAAGCGTATTTACCATCTGAAAGGATGGTAAGGGGATGATTTTCTCTTGACAAATCTGGATGAATGCGTAAAATACAGCCCTGTACCATCCACATGGATGGTAAAAGGAGCAGCAATGGCAGATACTGAGAAAATCACAATCAATATGAATGCAGTGGAGCTAGGCAAGGTCGACCTGCTGGTGGAAGAGGGGCATTATTCAAACCGGACAGATTTTATTCGTTCGGCGATCCGATCGCAGTTGGAGAAACATGCAGCAGAAGTAGCCCAGACTGTGGTGCGGTCATCGCATGTGATCGGTGTGTTTTCGTACAGCCGCGCCGACCTGGAAAAGTACAAGGCCCGCAACGAGAAGGTGAAGATCAGCGTGGTGGGTTTGTGCAACCTGGCCAGCGATATCCCCCCCACCCTGGCCGTGGAGGTGATCGAGGCGCTGCGCATTTATGGCATTTTTCAAGCGGACACCGATGTGAAGGATGCGCTCACCCAGGCCGGAATTATCAAACGCATGTAGCAAGGCAAAGGAGTAACCATGAAGAAATTTTTACCCAATCTGATCTATCTGATGTTGAGCCTGCCGCTGGGCATTCTCTATTTTGTGGTCTTGGTGACGGGTTTCAGTCTCGGGACCGGGCTGGTCATCACCTTGATCGGTGCGCCGATTTTGGTGGCCATGATCTTTGTGACTTACATTCTCGGCGACCTTGATCGCAAGTTGACCAACCTGTTGTTAGGTGTACAGATCGCCAAACCCGAGGCCCACCCAGCCAACAATGATTCGGCGCGCGCAATCTTGATCGCACAATTGAAAAGCCTGCAATTCTGGAAAGAACTCGGTTACCTTCTGTTGAAGCTGCCTTTGGGCATCCTCTCTTTCACGATCACGATCGGGTTGGTCGCTGCAAGTCTGGCCCTCATTGCCGCCCCTGTGTTTGTGGTGTATTTCCCCGGGACATCAATGCAGATCGGCAATGGTTTTGAGATCAACACAATGCAAAGGGCACTGGTCACATCAGCGGCAGGGCTGGTCATTGGCGGCATTTCAGTGGTCGTGATCAATGGGTTCGCCCGGCTGATGGGGTCGGTCAGCCTTTGGGCGCTGGGCAGAGCCGAATGAACAGTACACCCGAACTGGCCCGATTAAAGTTTCGAGCCTTCGAGCGGGCGGGCGATTTCCCCAAGATGGCGCTGCTGCTTCAGGCGATCTCAAAGGTCGAGGAGACCGGTGATTGGGCCACAGCCGAGGATATCGAGCGGAATTACAGTCACCTGGTCAATTCAACGCCTGAGACCGATATGCGCATGGTCGAAGATGAACATGGTGAATTGGTAGCCTATGTGCGGGTGGGGTGGGAAGTGGACGATGAACAGCGGCAAGTGTTCGGGTTCCCGTTCAACATCCACCCAGAGCATCAAACCCCGCCATTGCTGGAAGAATTGCTCAAATGGGTGGAAGCCCGCGCCCGGACAGTGGCGGCCGAAACCAAGATAGGGCATGTACAGGTCTTGCGAGCTTTCCTGCGCAATATTGAGAAAGACATCATGCTGAATAAAGCGCTGACGGCTGGTGAGTTCAAGCCTGTCCGTTTTATGAACCGCATGATCCGCGACCTGAACGAGCCGATCGAGGTCCCTGCCCTGCCGGAGGGTTTGGAGGTGCGCCCAGTGGAGGCAGCCCAGGCACGGACGGTCCTCACCGCCCTTGATGAAGCGTTTCAAGACCACTGGGGACATGCCCCCATGCAGGAGGAGATGATCCAGGCGCTGATGGCCAACCCAATGTTCAAGCCGGAACTCTGGCAGGTGGCATGGGATGGGGATGAGGTGGCGGCTGGCGTACTAAACATGGTAGACGAGGCCGCTAATGAGCAGTTCCAGATCAAGCGCGGCATGACCGACCCGATCTTTACGCGCCGTCCCTGGCGCAAGCGCGGGCTGGCACGGGCCTTGCTGATGCGCAGCCTGCAGATGTTCAAAGAGATGGGCATGACCGAAGCCATGCTTGGCGTGGATACACAGAACCCAAGCGGGGCGTTCGCCTTATATGAAAGTTGCGGGTTCAAATCCACGCAAAGGAGCGTGGTGTACGAGAAAACGCTTGGCGCGTAGAGTCATTGTTCGAAAACAGAACCAGCCGTCCCTGAACAAGGAGGCGGCTGGTTTTTTGATTCACGAGTCTAGCCTTTAGGGAGTCGCAGGCTTGGGTTTGACCAGACGCGCGCCCAGGATGGCTGCGATCAAGGTGAAGAGCACGACGACAATACCCCCTACAATGGCTGAGGCGGCTCCGGCAGCAGCCAATCCTTTGAGGCCGACTTCTTCATTGGGGAAAGTCTTCTGTGAACCATCCTGATACGTACAAGTCAGCTCAGTGTAGTGACCGGTGCCACCGCTGGGACTGGAACTGGTGGATTGCCCGAAACCATAATCGTTGTAAGAATAATCAACAGCATCGGGGCATAATGTGTAGGCGGTGAGGCGATCAAAGAGCGGAGGAATGCCGACCAGCATGGCGCCGCCCATAGGCACAAAGAAGAGCATCGAGCCGCCACATACCAATAATGCCAGGAACGCCCCCAAACAGGAACCTTGCCAACGTTTCATAAGACTCTCCTTGGGTGGTAGTTGGGAACATTATAGCCATGGAAAGAAAAAAGCGCGGAGTTTGACTCCACGCTCTTAAGTCCTGTGCGTATATAGCGATCAGGCGCCTGCAAAAACAGGCACACCGACATGATAGGTTTTGGGCAACAAGCCGCGGTAGGCCTGCAGAGATTTGCGCAACTGTCCGCGCGCACGAGCCAGGCGGCTCTTGACGGTGCCCACAGGAATATCCGCCACGCGCGCCACTTCTTCGTAGGACATACCTTCCACATCCACCAGCACCACGACCAGGCGATAATCAGCTTGCAAGGCTTTGACGCATTCCTGCAACGCATCGCGTAGTTCAAAATTATCGACGCGCTCTTCGGGCCCAGCGGCATGGTCGATCATCCAGGGGAGCGATTCGATCTCATCCCCCTCCGGGGTGGAGAGTTCAAAGGAGACCGAAGCCTGACGCCGCCAGCGGCGCATCTCATCGTAGCTGGCATTGACCGTCACCCGGGCCAGCCAACTGCGAAACGACCCGCCCCGAAACGAGCGGATGTTGCGGAAGGCCTGGATCATGGCGTTCTGGGTGGCGTCGTCTGCTGACGACTCGTCGTTGAGGATACGCAGGGCGATACGATACATCATGTCCTGATATTTTTGGACGAGCTGGTTGAATGAATCCAGTTCGCCGCGCTGGGCGCTTTCGATCAAAGTGGTTTCGGTAGGCTGGATGGTTTTCATAGCTTTATCTTATCCCCCGGCTGTTACAAGGCTGTACCAGCGTTGTTACAGTTTTGTAACACGAAATATTATGCTTACACGCAAAATCATCTGCGCTTTTCTGCCAATTTTATTGATTTTTAGTTGAATAACTTGCTGGTTTTATGATGGCGAGAGTCTATCGGCGAGGCAGGCGAACGGTGAAGACCGTGCCACGCGGCTCGTTCTGGCTGGAGCGCACCCCCACCCCACCACGATGCAGTGTGACAATGCGGTTCACCAAGGCCAGACCCAGGCCGCTGCCTTCTGTGCCACGAGCGTTCGAACCTCGATATAACTCCTCAAAGATCTTGTTCAGGTCTTCGGCGGGAATGCCAGAACCCGAATCAGCCACTTCGATGACGATGGAACGTCCATCTTCCAAAGCACGGACTTCGATCGAATCTTCCTCACCCGTGAATTTGAGTGCATTTTCAACGAGATTGTATATCGCAAGTACCAGCAGGTCGCGGTCACCGGTAACAGTTGGGAACGGTGAAGGGACCTTGGGAATCAGCACGCTGACTTCGCGGCCCTTGCAAACCGGGAGGATATGAACCGCAGTGACCACATCTTCAAGCAGATCGGGCACCTCGACCGGGAAGCGCTCGATGGTGCGTTCCTCCAGGTCTGAGAGTTTGCGCAGGTCGGTGAGCAGGCGGGTAAGGCGTTCGACGGCGCGATTGGCATTGCCGACTGCGCGTGTGCGTTCTTCGTCCACTTTGGCTTCCTGCAAATTGACCAGCGCTGCGCGCAACCCCGTGAGTGGATTCTTGATCTCATGGTCAAGGCGACGCAAAAAATTGCGGCGGCGCTGGTTGGCATCCTGCACATAATCAGCATACAGGGTATGAGCCTGAGCTGTGCGGCGACGATCCCAATAGACAATGCCAGAAATGGCAGCCGTGACCAGAAAGCCAAAAAAGAACGCCACGATGGCCGGGTTACGCACAGTCACACCAAAGACAAAAGCGGCGGGGCCCAAGTCGACGGACGAAAGAACAGGAAAAATGGAGGGCAGAAGCAGGTACGCGAGGGTGGCGAACAAACTCCCCACCACGAATGGCAGGGATATGTAGAGAATGCGTCGCCACCTGCGGCGTAGGAAATTCATGACCCTGATTCTATCCCGACTTTTGATCATATGGGGAATTCGTTCACGCTACCCCTCACCATGCACGGCGGCAACAAAGCGATAGCCCTCACCGGGAATGGTCTCGATGAAGCGCGGTTCGGCAGGGTCATCGTTGAGCGCCCGGCGCAGTTCGGCCATGCGTGTGTCCACGGTGCGGGTGCCAGCAGGGTATTCCCAACCCCAAACGACCTCAAGCAGGCGCTCACGCGATATAGCTTCATCGGGATGGGTCATGAGATGTTCGAGAACAGCAAAGGCTTTGGGAGTTAGTTCAAGGGTTTTGCCGGCCAGTGACACACGCCGCGCACGACGGTCGAGGGTCAGGTCGTGGGCGGTGAGCAGCCAGGCGGAAGAAAGTGACTTTTGCCCGGGCCGCGCACGCCGCAACACAGCACGGATGCGCGCCAAGAGCTCATGCGGATCGAACGGCTTGTTGAGGTAATCGTCGGCACCCTCCTCCAAAGCCAGCGCTCGTTCAGACGCCTCCCCCACCTGCGTCAGCAAGATCGTGGGAGTCCACACATTGGCCTTGCGTAAACGCCGCAGGGTTTCGCGCCCGTCCATGCGCGGCATGAGCACATCAAGGATGATGAGCTCGGGGTGATGGGCCTGCACCTTTTCGAGGGCGTTGACGCCATCAGAGACGACCAACACATGGAACCCGGCACGCTCAAGGAACGGGGCAAGGGTGTCAGCAATGGTGGGGTCGTCGTCAGCGAGGAGGATGGTGGGGCGGTCGAGGGTCATAAGGTCTCCCTCACCCTGCCCTCTCCCGGCGGGAGAAGGGCAATTTGCAGGGGAGAGAAAAGCCTGGTCACAAGGACCAGGCTTTCGGTCGGAAAGAGGCGGAACGTCTGGTTAGGGATTGATCCAGTTGAAGGTAGCCATGGTCGTATCGAAGACGGCAGATTCGGCGGTCTTGTCGAAGAGCGGCGGCGGGGTGGTGAATACGCCAGGGTTATTCGAATGCAAGACGAACAGCATGACAATACAGGCGTTATTGCGCACGGTGGTGTATGCCACCCAGTCGTAGAAGTTTCCGGCCCCGGCATCGGTGCCGCTTTGCTTATTGAATTGGATGTTGTTGATGGTGACGGCTTGCGCGGGACCGTTTTCGCTCCCGGCATATTCGCTCACACATGGGTTGAGGTTTTCAGTCACCTTGACCTTGAGATATTTTTCGGCAAGGTTGGTACCGGCGGTGAAGGGCAGATCTGCACGGCTTTCGGCGTCGGTCTGGCTGGTGATCTTGCCACCAGAGGGCAGGGTGAACTTGAAGTTGTACTTTGCATTCTGGAACGTATCTGCCGATGCGGAGGTGGTGGCAGTAGCCGCCGCCGGGGTGTTGGTAGGCACAGCAGATGCACCACTGGCACGGTAGATAATGGGCCCGAGCCAGAGGGCGCGGTCACCGGCGGCAGTGCCTGCCGAAAGGACGGTGAGCACGAACTTTACGTCCTTGCCCGCGAGAGGAGACAGGTCAACGTCCACGTCATAGACCTGGCCTTCGTAACGTTCAAGGAACGGTCCCCACAACACTTTGACCGGATCAGACCCGGCTTGATATTCGAGCCGAAAGGCGGCGTAACAGTTGGTGGCGCCGTTCTCACAACCGATGGCAGCACGGAAGCGGTCACCGTTCTGCACTTTGAAGGGCGGGTAAAACCCCTGAATGTAACTGTTCTGCACATTCTGCGGGAAAGTGAGCAAGGCAGCGCGCGGGTCTGATTTGCCGGTCTCAGGCTTGGAACTGCTGAGCTTCAAAACAAAGCCTTTGGCGTCACCGTCGGTGCCGGGGCATGGGAGTTGCCCTGCTCCGCTATACCATGCAGCCGAGCAGGCGTTGGCGGCAAAATCATAAGCAGCATTGGCCACGGGTGTGGCAGTCGGCCCGCCAGAGGTGGCAGTGGGCGATGGCGTGGTCGTGGGCCCGCCGGGGGTGACAGTCGCACCAGCGACCTTAATATCAACCCACCAGGGTTTGTTGCCCTGAGCGCCCAAGCCAAACAAGGCTCCGCTCGCGTTCTTGAACATCCAGAAACCACGGTAGGAACCGGCCGCGGCGGGCGCAGTGAGATTGACGGAAATATCCACGGTCTCGCCAACGGCAACGTTCTTGGGGAAGTTGGCCGAGGCGGGCCCACCCATCTTCTCGCCGCTGAAGAAGACCAGTTGATAGGAAGTGGACCACGCACAAGTGCCGACGTTCTTCAAACGCCAGGTCTTGGTGAAGGTTGCGCCGGGTTGGTAGGTGGTGCCATCGGGCACGTTCACATCGGCTACATACTGCACCTTGTCACAAGCGGAAGGTGGAATGGTCGGTGTGGAGGGCGAAGGAGTTTGGGTGAGTGTGGGAGTGACGGTCGGCCCGCCGGGGGTGTTGGTAGGCGGAGGCGGTACAATGCCACGCCGAATAATGACCGGGTTGCCCCACAAAGCGCGGTCACCGGCAGGTGAACCGGCGGCGGAAACATGCAGGATGAAAATGACATCCTTCCCCGCCAGCGGAGCCAGGTCGATGCTGGCGTTATAGACCTGACCTTCGAAGCGTTCGCGGAACGACCAGAAGGTCTTGATCACGCCGCCCACTTCGTAATCGAGACGGTAGGTCACATAACAGGTCGTGGCGCCAGCCTCACAGCCTACGGTAGTTTGAAACTTGTCGCTGGCATCCACTTTGAAGGATGGATAGCGCGCCTGAATAAAACCATTGGTGATATTCTGCGGCACGAACAATAAACCTGCCTGTGCGCCTTCAGTATTATTCTCGAATTTCGGCTTGTCCTTCTTCAGGGCGAAGCCTTTGGCATCTGCCTCAGTCCCGGGGAAGGTCAAGCCGCCTGCACCGCTCGACCAGGTGGCCTTATCGGCTGTGGCAGTGAAATCGAGCGCAGCGCTGCCGGTGGGCGTGGTGACCACATTGATCTCCACCCACCAGGCCTTATTGGCGTTCACACCAATCCCGAAGATTGTGCCTTTCGTGCTCTTGAACTTCCAATAGCCAATATACCGACCCGCTTTGTTTGGCGATTTCAGATCAACCGTCAAATCCACAGTGCCACCCACGGGCACATCAGCGGCCAGAGCCACTGAAGCAGGACCGCCCATCTGTGAACCGCTATCGAACACCATCGAAACATCGGTTTTGCTCCACGCACAGGTACCGATGTTCTTCAGCTTCCAAGTCTTCTTAAAAGCGGTATCGGGGTTGAATTGTGAGCCATCGGGCACGGTCACATCAGCAACAAAGCCAGCTTGATAACAAGCTGCGGCTGAAGCCCGGGTGGGCAGCGCCAGCGCCGGCACAGCCGAAAGCAACAAGGCAACCAGCAACATAAGCGAAGTAAATTTCAAACGTGAGTTCATACCATTCTCCTCTGGGACATCCAAAGCATAACGACGCAGATGGGAATCTGAAAGTTCCTAACGAGAGGAAGTATAACGTTTCTGCAACGAATGTTCAATATCGCATTAATGACCATTTTTCCCATTGGGAATCAAAACGGCTTGCGCCATGGACCCGCCACAACGCAAGCCGTTCGACTCTCTACAGGCCTGGTTCCCCCTCCCAGACAGCCCGCTTCACACTACCCGATTCCTGCTGCGTCTCTCAAGGCGTTGTCCACCCGAAACTGGAGAGGACATCGAGGAAGACCGCTGACTCCAAGTCCTTGCTGTAGACCGGCGGCGGCACCGGGAAATTGAGCGGATTCGCCGAGTGCAGGACAAAGCTCAGGCTGACACAGGCCGTGCCCTTTGTGGTGGAATAAGCCACCCACTCGTAGGTCTGACCCGCTGCACCTTCCTGCCCGCTTTCCTTGATGAATTGGATACCCGTCAGACTGGTCACCGGTTGCGGCACGATTGTGCCAGGAGCGTAGCCGGTGGTTAAGGGGCTGGTACAGGTTGGCAGGTTTTCAAAGACCGTCACCTCCAGATACTTCTCCACCAGATTCGTTCCAGCCGTGAAGGGCAGATTGATGCGGGCGTAAGTATCTGAGACACTGCCCAACGTGCTGCCAGTTGGATATTGCAACCCAAAGCCATACCGGGTGTTATTCAAGGTCTGTTGTGTGGCCGGTGGTGGATTGGTCGCCGTAGGCGTGGGTGTAAGCGTGGCGGTCGGAGCCACGGCCGTCACAGTTGCAGTTGGGGTGGGAACTGCTGGTGAGGTGGCGGTTGCCGTGGGTGGTACAGCTGTCGGGGCTGCACCGCCGCTGCGCACAATGCCCGGAGCCACCCACATGGCACGGTCACCGGTGGGCGACCCGTTAGCGTTGACGCGCAGGATGAACTTGACGCTCTTGCCCGCCAGCGGACTCAGGTCCACATCGGCCTGGTAGTACAGGCCCTCGTAGCGCTCACCGAAAGCCCACAAATTCTGCACCGGGCCGTTATCGATCTGGTAATCCAGGCGGTAAACGACATAACAATCACGCACCAGGTACTCACAGTTGATCAATGACTGGAAGCGATCTCCGGCTTGCACAGTGAACGGTGGGAACACACCCTGAACAAATCCGTTGAACACGTTTTGTGGGTAGGTCAGCAATGCCGAGCGCGGATCCACAGTATTGTTCTCAAGGCGTGGATTGGTAATGACCATGACCGTGCCATTGGAAGCATCTTGTGAGGGGCACGGCAATGGCCCGGCACCGCTGGTCCATTGTGCGTCGCAGGCGCGGGCTGCAAAGTCATAGCCGTTACCGGTGGTGGGCGGCAGAGTCCCTGAAACACCGATGGACAACCAGAACGGTTTGTTGCTCAAGGTACCAATGCCAAACGAACGGCCTTTGTCGCTTTTGAGCAGCCAGTAGCCGCGATAGGTGCCGGGCGTGCTCGGAGCGGTGAAGTTGAGGGACAGGTCAACCGTCTGACGAGGAGCAACTGGTGATGTAAGGTTGACCGAGAGCGGCGCGCCGAGCGCATCTCCTGAGGAGAAGACCAGCGAGTAACCTGTCGTCCACGTGCAGGTGCCCATGTTCCGCAAGCGCCAGGTCTTGGTGAACGACTGGCCGGGGTTGAAGACCGTCCCATCGGGCACGGTGACATCAGAGACAAAGGTGGCACGGTCACAACCCGTGGTGGGTGCCACAGTGCTCACCGTGGGAATCGGCGTAACCGGCGCAGGCGTCACGGTTGTCACAGCCGGGCCGGGTGTGTTGGTGTTGACGATGACCGGATTGGCCCAAATGGCCTTATCGCCAGTGGACGTACCGTTGGGACGGATGAGCAGCACAAATTCCACGGTCTGCCCGGCCAGCGGGGTTAGATTCAAATTGACCTTGGTAAAGGAGTTCTTATACGATTTGACCTTGCTCCAGTACGTGCGGCTGTTTCCGCCGCCAGGTTGCTGGTATTGCAGCACGAATGTGACTTCGCAATCGCGCGCGCCATATTCGCACCCGATGTAAGTTTGGAAACGGTCGCCGGCCTTGACCTGATACGCCGGGAAAATGCCGTAGATATGTTCGTTGAACTCAGCGGGCGGCCCCATCAAAATGCCGGGATAGTTGGATTGCACACCATTTTCCAACACGGGTCGGTCAACGACCAAAGCATAACCATCCGGGTCACCATACACGCCGGGGTAGGGCCTGCGGCCTGTAGCCTCGGTCACCCAGGCGGCTTCAGAGGCTTTGGCGGCAAAGTCATAGGAAGGCGCGGCTTTGTTCACCACTTCGATCTCTACAAAGAAAGGCTTGTTGGCGGTGGGCCCCATGCTAAAGATGCCGCCCGTTGGGTTCTGCAACTGCCAGTAACCGATATAGGTGCCGGGCGTGGTGGGTGCGGTCAGGCCCACGGTCAGGTCAATGGTCTGGCCGGGCGCCACGTCTTTGGGCAGGTTCATGGCAGCCAGGCCACCTAATTGTGAGCCGCCCGTAAAGACCAGCTTATACGACTTGTTCCACCAGCAGGTGCCGATATTCTTCAAGCGCCAGGTCTTGCTGAGCGCCACACCGGGGTCAACAGGCAGGCCATCAGGGATGGTCACATCTGCGACGAACTGCACCCAGTCGCAATACCCGCCTGCTGCAACCGGGGTCACGCCATTGGTAAATGGTCCGCTCGATAGCAACAACAAAAGCATCAATACCAGTGATGCAATTCTTGTTCTTTTCTTCATGGAAACCTCCTGTACTTGTGTACGCTTGAATCGTACATGCAGTGATTGTGCAGGAACATTGCAACTCAAGTGACAATTTCTCAGGGCAGGTTTACCGGAGAATCCTCATATAATTCACGGCATGCCTCGTGTGATCCTGCATCTCGATCTGGATGCCTTCTATTGCGCCGTGGAGGAAACCCGCAACCCCGAACTGCGCGGCAAAGCCTTTGCCGTTGGCGGCAAACCGGAGGAACGCGGCGTGGTGGCCTCCTGCTCCTACGCGGCGCGGAAGCTGGGGGTACGCAGCGCCATGCCGATGAGCCAGGCGCTCAGACTCAGCCCGGGGCTGCTCATTGTGCCCGGGCATCATCGCCTGTATAGCGAAGTTTCGCGGCAGGTGATGGACATCCTGCACAGTGTGAGTGGTCTCGTGGAGCAGATCTCGATCGATGAGGCCTTTCTCGACATCTCAGACCTGCAGGAGGACACCCTCCGCTTTGCCCGCGGCCTGCAGGCCCGCATCCGTGACGAGTTGCAGCTCCCCTGCTCGATCGGAGTCGCTGCCAACAAGTTGACGGCAAAGATCGCCACCGAGGTAGGCAAGGCGCTGGCGTTAAAGCGGATCAAGGCTCAGGGGTTGACCGAGCCTCCGAATGCCGTGACAGTTGTCGGCTATGGAGAAGAGGCGGCGTTCTTAAGTCCATTACCTGCCGAGATGTTGTGGGGCGTCGGCCCTAAAACCTCCAAACGCTTGACGGAGTTGGGCATCCACACCATTGGCGATCTTGCGAAATGGCCCGAACATGAGTTGGTGCGCCTGTTCGGCGAGAACGGCCGTGAACTTTCACGCCACGCGAAAGGCCAGGACGACCGACCCATTGTGACCGAGCGTGAGACAAAATCGATCAGCCAGGAAAACACGTTCGCGCGCGATATTCGCGACGACAAGGTGCTGCAAAAATATTTGCGTGAGATGTCAGCCGAGGTGGCCCGGCAATTACGCAAGAACAACCTGGCGGGGCGCACCGTGAAACTCAAACTACGCTGGCCTGATTTCACCACGCTGACGCGCCAGACCACGTTGACCAACCCCACCGACCAGGAAACTGAAATCGCCGAAGCCGCGCTGGACCTGTTGCAGGCCGTGCGCAAACCCAATCAGGCCGTGCGGCTGCTGGGCGTGGGAGTCAGCGGGCTGGGCGCGCCGATCCGTCAACTGGGGTTGTGGGATGCGAGTTCGGACAAGGCGCGCAAGTTGCAGGAGGCGCTCGATACCCTGCATGAAAAATACGGCCAGACTGTCATCCGCAAGGGAGAATAGGGGATGACATCCCTCACTTGAAGTTAGCCCGGTTCTGCGCCATACTGGAGGCGACCAAGGAGTTCCCGTGAAAATTCTCGACCTCAAGAAACAATATAGATCGTTGTACCAACCTTCGGCGAAACAGGCGGTGTTGGTCAAGGTGCCGCGCCTGCAATTTGCGATGGTCGACGGCGCGATCGAAAAAGGTTCTGAGCCGGGTAAATCGCCTGCCTTTGCTGAGGCGACGCAGGCTTTGTATGGGCTGGCATATACGTTGAAGTTCATGCTCAAGAAGCGCAAGACCAACGCCGTGGATTATCCTGTCATGGCGTTGGAGGGCTTGTGGTGGGTGGAGGACGGCTTCTTTGACATCACAGTGAAGGACAATTGGTTCTATACGTTGATGATCCTGCAGCCCGAGATCATCACCCCAGAGTTGTTCGAGGAGGCGCGTGAGCAGGTCCGCAAGAAGAAAGGGCCAAGCACCTTGCTGTCGCAGGTGCGGCTGGCAGACTTTGAAGAAGGTTTGTGCGTGCAGGTTATGCACATCGGGCCATATGCCAACGAACCAGCCACGGTGGAGCGCATGCAGGCTTTCATGGCAGAGAACGAGTTGAAGGATAACGTGGGCCCACACGGGAAGCACCATGAGATCTATTTGAGCGATCCGCGCCGGGTGGCGGCGGAGAAGATGAAGACGGTGCTGCGTCACCCGGTGGTGAGAGTTTGAGTCGCGAAAGCTGCAAGATTTTGGGCACCTGAAAAGAGAAATGCTTGTGAACTGTTACTATCATCCCGAAACAACAGCGGTGGGACTGTGCAAATATTGCCAGCGCGGATTGTGCGCCACGTGCGCCGCGCAGGCGGGCGAGTCGCTGGCGTGCCAGCAGCGCCACGAGGAGCAG
>CAZJMZ010000004.1:26802-33673 GCA_964547115.1 uncultured Anaerolinea sp.
GTGCGCCGCGCAGGCGGGCGAGTCGCTGGCGTGCCAGCAGCGCCACGAGGAGCAGGTTCGCACAATGGAGACCTTGTACCAAAGGAACGTTTTGCAATCCAAACGGGTTGGGTCTGATTATGTGCGCAACACCATCTTCTATGGGGTGGTGGGAATTTTGTTCGTCGTTTTCGGGTATTCCCAATTGAATTGGCTGGGCTTACAGGCGGTTGTCTATCTACTGATCGGATTGGCGCTGCTGTGGGCAGCGTTGGCCAATTATCTGGAAAGCCGGAAATACAAATAAACGTCCGCGCAACTTCCTGCGACAGGCTGCGTATGCCTTTCTAGAAATCATTGAAAGGAGCAACCTCATGAACACGAATTACAAACCCCTCACCCGCAGCACCTCCAACCGCATGATCGCGGGTGTCTGCGCCGGGCTGGGCGAATATCTCGGCATCGACCCGACCATCGTCCGCCTGTTGACCGTGTTGGCGTTCTTCACCGGCTTCGGCGGCATCGCCATCGTGTACCTGGTCATGGCGCTGGTCGTGCCTGAACAGACGACCGCCCAGCCGCAATAGGCATGACCCTCTTGGAATCAACAGGCGGAACCGCTTCCGGTTCCGCCTGTTGTGATTTAATTCGGGACTGGCAATTAATCCTTCAGGATGTGCCAGTTGGAAATATCAGACCGGGCTGTGAAGACCATGATGGAGGTGAAGATGAGGAACACCAGTACCACGAACAACAAACCCTGAAAGATCGGCAACAGGAAGATCAACGAGAAGACGACGGTCAGCAGGAACAGGTATAGCCCCACCACACGATAGGCGAACCATTTGCCAAAGACATTCGGGCTGTAGAGCAGGAACATGGCGGCGGTCAACACAACCGCGATCGCGAACGTGGGGATGATGCTGAAGAAGCGGATCAGATAGGCCACGAACAGGTAGTAGAAAACGTCCACCACGCCGAGGAAGAAATAATGGAAGGCGTTGAAGCGGACCGCGAAGATCTGCGAAAAGAAGAACACCACCACCAGGAACAGGATCAACGAGACCGGCGAAAAATTCATCAGGCTTTGGACGCGGTCCAGATACAACTGCTTTTGCAGGAAGGCCACGCCCATATCCTGCGTGGTCGAGAAATCTTTGACCTCAAACTCGAGCACAGCATTATCGCCGTTGAAGGTTTCAGTGTGTGGCAGGCCTTCGCGGTAGATGGCATATTCGCGGGTGTTGATCGTGAAGCGGGCTTTGAGTCCCTGAATGATGTTGTTCTGGTAGGCCGAGAGGTTGTATTTGAAAATATCCATGCCTTTGGTGGAATATCGAATGACGACCTCCACCTGTTCGCCTTTGGGCATGGCTGGCAACAGAACCACTGCCGACCCCATCACCGGACGGACCACTTGATCGCCGGGCAGGGTGATGGTGTAGTCGTACATGATGTTGGCATTCTCGGGCTTGGTCACCTTGACCTGTAATTCGCCCGCATAGTCCGTGGTGTTGATGATGACGTACGTCTCTTCGTTATGCACCTCAAAGGCATTGAACACCAGCAGACTGCGGACCTTTTCCGCATAGACCACATCTGATTGAATATCAATGGAACGCGGCACGATTTGGTAGGTGGCCGTGCGAGCCACATCTTCGTATCGGTCGGCGTCCTTGTTGAAGACCTGCTCGGTATAGTCGCGTTTCAGCGTGAATTCAGGCGGGATCAGGCCGATCTCGCCGCCCCACCCCTGCTGGAACAATACATAGGCATACCCGTACGTGCTGGACTTATGCTCCCCCACCCGCGCAGCAGTCAGTTCCAACACAAGCGAGCCAGCCACGATCAATGCCACCAACCATAACAAAATGGCAAAAAGACGTCCTGAAGCATTCATGAGTACGACTCCTTTCCGGTTCGGTATCTACACTATACACCGGTTCAGACGGCCAGGCATGTATCAGATGTCATGAGAATGTTTCAGCTTGCCGTGACAAACAAAAGACCCCATCCATTCGGATGGGGTCTGATTGGCTCCTCGACCTGGGCTCGAACCAGGAACCTAGCGGTTAACAGCCGCTCGCTCTGCCGATTGAGCTATCGAGGAAGGCGACCGACATTATACCGCATGCAAGAAACGTGTCAAGCGGGTTTACGTGCCTAATACTTCACCGCGCTCAGGTGGCGCAGTTTGTCGATCCGATGCGTGGCGCTGATCTGGCGCACCGTGCCGGTCAGGCCGCGTACCACCAGCGAATCGGTCGTGGCGCCATCGCCCAGGTACCGCACCCCGGTCAGCAGTTCGCCATCAGTGATACCCGTGGCGGCAAAGAACACATCCTCCGAAGAGACCAGGTCGTCCATCGTCAGGACCTTGTCGAAGTCATATCCGGCTTCCTGCCCGCGGCGTTTTTCATCCTCATCACGCGCATACAACTTACCCTGGATCTCGCCTCCCATCGCGCGCAGGGCGCAGGCCGCGATCACACCTTCCGGTGTGCCGCCCACGCCAAACAACACATCCACACCCGAATCAGGCCAGGCCGTCATCAGCGCCGCCGCCACATCTCCATCAGGGATCAAGCGAATGCGCGCACCCGCCTTGCGGATCTCTGCGATCATCGCATCATGGCGTGGGCGGTCCAGGATGATCGTGGTCAGGTCTTCCACATCCTTGTGTTTGGCTTTGGCAATGGCCTTGAGATTCTCGGTGATGGGTCGCTCGATATTGATGACGCCTTTCGCCTCCGGCCCCACCGCCAGTTTGTTCATGTAAACGAACGGCCCGGGGTCAAACATCGAGCCACGCGGCGCGATCGCCACCGTGGCCAGCGAGTTCGAACGGCCAAAAGCCAGCGGGCGCGTCCCATCGATCGGGTCCACAGCCACATCCACATCCGGCCCTGAACCGTTGCCAACCTGTTCGCCGTTATACAACATCGGGGCGTTATCCTTTTCCCCTTCGCCAATGACGATCACCCCGTTCATATCTACGGTCTGGAGGACGATCCGCATCGCATTCACCGCGGCCTGATCCGCCGCCTCTTTATCGCCTCTACCCATAAAACGACCCGCCGATAAAGCGGCCGCTTCTGTGACCCGCGCCAGTTCAAGCGCCAGGTTTCGAGTGGGATCGTACGAATGGTCCATACAGGCCTCCGTTAGAGAATGAAATATTGGATGATGAAATACCCGATCGCTGCGCCCCAGATCCACGAGTCGATACGGTCCAAAAAGCCGCCATGACCGGGAAAAATATTGCTGGAATCTTTCAAGCCACCCTGCCGCTTGAACATGCTCTCACCCAGGTCACCCAGCGGCGTCACTGCGCTGATCAACAAACCGAACAACGCACCACCCACCGGCGTGATCAACCCTGCCAGGGGACGGGGCCCCAGAGTGGAGAAAGCATAGGCGAACAACGCCCCCACATACATGGATGTAAAAATGCCCGCCGCATATCCTTCCCAACTTTTTTTGGGGCTCAAACGCGGTGACATCTTATGCCTGCCATATACCGCGCCAATGGAATAAGCCCCTGTATCTCCGGCCCACACCAGCGGCAGAATGAACATGAACCACCAGACCCCGTTCGGCAACGTGCGGATATCGAGTAGGTAGGCTCCCAGCCAGCCAATATATACCAGCCCCGCTACCGTCACCGAGAAATCGATCCCGGCCTGGTCACGACCACGTTCATATGCAATGACATGCACGGTCATCGCCAGCAGGATCAAGACCACCAACAGCAGGACCGCATGCTCCGCAAAAAAGAAGCGCGCTGTGACAATTGCCAGCACGCCTCCAACAGTAACCACTTCATGGGGCTCAATATGGACTGCGCGATACAACCGCACATACTCCCATGCGCCCCCGGTAATAAAGATCGCCATGACGAGAAAATAAAATACCCCGCCGTAGATAATGGCAGGCAAACCCACCGCCGCCATCGCCAGGGCGGTTATGATCCGCCTAGGCATTGGACGCCTCGTACTCCTTTGACGAAACCTTGCCATAACGCCGGTCACGACTGGCAAACGTCTCCAGTGCACGGCGATATTCTTCTTTGTCAAAATCCGGCCAATACTTGGGCGTGACGTACAACTCAGAGTACGCACCCTGCCAGATCAGGAAGTTGCTCACACGCAGCTCACCCGAGGGGCGGACGATCAAATCCGGGTCTGGCACACCAGCTGTGTATAAATAACGGTTGACCAGCGCCTCATTGACTTCTTCCGGGGGCACACCATCCTTGATAATGTTCTGTATGGCATTTACGAGCTCATCACGCCCACCATAGTTGAAGGCGACATTCAGAACAAGGCGCTCGTTGTTCCGGGTTAGTTCGATGGCATCCAGCACCTTGGCCTGCAGGTTAGGCGCCAGACGTTCGAGACGCCCAATATGACGCAATTGCACACCTTCCTTATGTAGTTCAGCCAGTTCGCGGTCAAGCACATCCTCAAGAATGAACATCAGCCCTTGCACTTCCTCCGGCGGACGGCCCCAGTTCTCGGTGGAAAAGGCATAAATGGTCAGGTATTTCACCCCAAATTCGACTGACGCGCGGATGATACGCCGCAGGTTTTCGGTGCCAGCTTTATGGCCCGCCAAGCGCGGCAACCCGCGTGAAAGTGCCCAACGGCCGTTACCATCCATAATAATGGCAACGTGCTTGGGGAGTTTATCTGCAGGGATGTTCAAAGGGGAATTCGACATGGGGTTTAAAAGGCAGGCCTGAGCCTACACTTCCATGATCTCAGCTTCTTTTTTCTTGCCCTGCTCACCGACCTCGTCCACATATTTATCGGTCAATTTTTGCAGGTCTTCCTCTCCGCGTTTGAGGTCATCCTCCGAGATCAATTTCTCCTTTTCGAAATCGCGCATATCGTTGTGTGCATCGCGGCGAATGTTGCGGATGGCCACCCGCGATTCCTCCAGGCGGTGATGGACATGCTTGACCAGTTCGCGGCGGCGTTGTTCGTTCAGGGGTGGCAGGTTGAGGTACAGCACCTTGCCGTCAGAGTTCGGGTTCAGGCCCAGGTCCGAAGCCTGGATGGCCTTCTCGATGGTTTTGAGCATACCGGCATCGAACGGCTTGATCGTCAACGTCCGCGGCTCGGGCACACTGATGGATGCCATTTGTTGCAGCGGAGTAGGCACGCCGTAGTATTCCACGGGCAGCCGCTCCACCAACGCCGGGCTGGCCCGCCCGGTACGGATCCCTGCAAGGTCATCGTGCAGGACCTGCATGGCGCTTTTCATGCGATGCTCGGCATCGGTCAGAATATCTTTTATCACCGCGGTTCTCCTGTCAGAAAGATTACTCGTTTCTGGATGTGTATGTTTTTGACTCCAAAGGGCTTGGAAAGTCTGGTTAAGGATACACCAAAACCATTAAAAATGCCACGGGCAGAGGCGGTTGCGAGATGTTTTGAAGAATTTTGAGAGGCTCTCAGCGAATCAAAAACGGGAGGGCACCAGCCCTCCCGTTAATTTATCAACCATGCACCAGTGTGCCTACCGCCTCCCCGCGCAGGGCGGCCAGCAGGGCGTGGTTGTCCCACATGTTCACCACGAGGATCGGCAGTTTGTTCTCCATGCAGTGCGTGATGGCGGTGCTATCCATCACTTCGAGTCGACGGTTGATCACATCGATGTAGTTCAACGAGTCGAACTTTTTTGCGTCAGGATTCTTCTTTGGGTCTGAGTCGTAGACCCCATCCACTTTCGTGGCTTTGATCACGATGTCAGCTTCGATCTCGGTCGCTCGGAGGGCAGCAGCCGTATCGGTGGAGAAGAACGGGTTGCCCGTCCCGGCCCCAAAGATGACGACGCGTCGTTTTTCCAGATGCCGGATGGCGCGGCGGCGGATGTAGGGTTCAGCGATGGCGCGCATCTCAATGGCGGAAAGCACGCGGGTGTATACGCCCTGCCGCTCGAGGGCGTCCATCAAGGCCATGGCATTCATGACCGTGGCCAGCATGCCCATGTAGTCGGCGGTGGAGCGGTCCATGCCGTGCTCGAGGCCCTGTTTGCCGCGCCAGAGATTACCGGCCCCGATCACCACCGCAACTTCAATGCCGGTATCATGCACTTCCTTGATGCGCCCGGCGATCGATTCGGCTTCGTCCACGTCGATGCCGTAACCGGCCTTGCCACTCAGCGTTTCGCCGCTCAGCTTGAGCAGGATGCGTTTGTATTTGAAATCGCCCATGGTTGCTCCTTTACATAAAAATGACCAACCCGTAGGTTGGTCATTTCGATTAACTGTTGAGACTCTCGCCCAGCTCCCAGCGCTGGAAGCGGCGGACGATCACATTTTCGCCGATGGCGGCCACCGTGGAAAGGATCAACTTTTCGACGGTGATCGATTCGTCGCGGATGTAGGCCTGCCGGGAAAGCACCACCTCGTCCTTGAACTTTTCGAGGCGGCCCTGCACGATGCGGTCCACCACGTTATCAGGCTTGCCTTCTTCCTTGGCGCGGGCACGGGCGATCTCGGCTTCGTGTTCGAGCACGTCAGCGGGGATCTCCTCCGCCTTGAGGTAGCGCGGGGCGGAAGCGGCGATCTGCAATGCCAGTTCGTGCGCCAATTCGCGGAACTTTTCAGAGCGGGCCACAAAGTCGGTTTCGCAGTTCACTTCCACCATCACACCCACGCGGCCCCCACCGTGCGAGTACAGTTCCACCACACCCTGCGAGGCTTCACGGTCGGCGCGCTTGGCCGCCGTGGCCATGCCCTTCTCGCGGAGCCAGTCCACAGCCTTTTGAAAGTCGCCGTCGGCTTCGGTGAGCGCTTTGCGACAATCCAGAATACCGGCATTGGTCGCAGCGCGCAATTCTTTGATCATTTCAGTCGTGATTTCCATTTCGAGATATTCCTTTT
>CAZJMZ010000005.1:0-9807 GCA_964547115.1 uncultured Anaerolinea sp.
AACCAAACTGAAATCATGCGGCGGGAGAGCGACTATAAACCGCCGCGCTCGGTGAGTCACTGGCTCATCGGGAGACCTCTCTCCACTGCAGACGCGCCGCACCAGACCATTGGCAAGCGCGTGGGTCTGGCAGTCTTCGCTTCGGACGCGCTCTCGTCCACGGCGTATGCCACACAGGAAATTTTGGGCGTGCTGACGGTGGCGGGTGCTGCTGCATTGGGTTATGTGTTCCCCATCTCGATCGCCATCGTGATCCTGCTGTTGATCGTGACCATTTCCTATGAGCAGACCATTCACGCCTACCCGGGTGGCGGTGGCGCGTATATCGTTTCGCGTGACAATTTGGGCGAAGCCCCCGCGCAAGTGGCGGGCGCCGCGCTGTTGATGGATTACATCCTGACCGTGGCGGTGTCCATTTCTTCGGGCGTGGCGCAGATCGTTTCGGCCTTTCCGCAGTTGGACCATCTACGCATTGAATTGGGTGTGTTAGCGGTCTTTCTCATTATGCTGATCAACCTGCGGGGCGTGAAAGAATCGGGCACGGCGTTTGCCATCCCTACGTATTTCTTCATTGTGATGATGTTCATTACGGTGGGTTTCGGCATGTTCCGCGCCCTGACCGGGACCCTGGGTGTGGTGCAAAACCCGCCCGCGCTGCATCTGGTCCATGATCTGGCTCCGATCAGCGCGTTCTTGATCCTGCATGCCTTTGCGAACGGTACCACTGCACTCACCGGCGTGGAGGCCATCTCAAACGGTATCACGGCTTTCCGTGAGCCGCGCAGCCGCAATGCGGGCATTACCTTGATCTGGATGTCCATCATTCTGGGTACGCTGTTCATCAGTATTTCGTATCTGACCGGGCGCATTGGTGGGGTCTTCTCTGAAGAAGAGACCATCATCTCGCAATTGACCCGTACCATCTATGGTGACCGTGGCTTTATGTATCTGGCTACCATCGGTGCCACGACCGTGATCCTGTTGATGGCGGCCAACACGGCTTTTGCTGACTTTCCGCGCTTGAGCGCGCTGGCTGCCAGCGATGGGTTCCTGCCTCGTCAGTTGACTTTCCGTGGCAGTCGCCTCGTATACTCCAATGGCATCGTCACACTTTCGGTCATCGCCTCGTTGTTGATCATTCTCTTCAAGGCTAGCGTGACCTTGTTGATCCCGTTATATGCCATCGGGGTGTTTCTCTCGTTCACCCTATCGCAGACGGGCATGGCCCGGCGTTGGTGGAAATCGGGCAAGCTCAAGGAAGGGGAAACGCTGACCGAACAGGGCTCCACCCTGCATTACGACAAAAGTTGGAAGACCAAAATGGCTATCAACGGTTTTGGGGCTGTGTGTACCGCCGTGGTGATGGTCGTTTTTGCAGTGACCAAATTCGCCGAGGGGGCCTGGGTCATCATCATTCTGATCCCCTTGATGGTGCTCGTATTGTTCACCATTCATCGCCACTACAAAGGACTGGCTACGAGTCTTTCATTAGATAAATTCAGCGGCCTGCCCACCCGGCAATCACGTCACCGGGTCATTTTGCCGGTCAGTGGTGTGCATCAAGGGACGCTGGAAGCCCTGCGTTATGCGCGTCTACTCTCGGATGATGTGACCGCGGTGCACATCTCGCTGGATCCTGCTGAGACTGAGAAGGTGCAGAAGAAATGGAAGGCTTGGGGGGATGGAACGCGTCTGGTCATTCTAGATTCGCCTTACCGGTTGTTCGTTGAGCCATTGCTGGCTTATATTGAAGATATTGTTGACCGCCATCAACCCAACGAAACGTTGACCGTGGTGGTGCCGCAGTTCATCCCATCGAAGCGCTGGCATAATGCTTTGCACATGCGCGCGGCGGACCTGTTGCGTCAGGAGTTGTTATCCAAGCATGGCGTGGTGGTGACGGATGTTCCGTACCACGTCCATGATGATGAGAAGGAGCACGCATGAATTTCATTATCGTAGGTTGCGGGCGTGTGGGCGCAGAATTAAGCTATCGCCTGTTCCGCAGCGGACATCAAGTGGTGGTGGTCGATAGCCGCCGTGAATCGTTCAATCGGTTGCATCCCGATTTCCGCGGGCGTACGCTCGAAGGTGAAGGGTTGGCCGAGAATGTGCTGGAGCGTGCCGGGATCCGGGAAGCGGACGGTCTGGCGGCGGTCACCAATTCAGATACGTTGAATGCTGTGGTGGCGCACACCGCGCGCGAGTTCTTCAATGTGCCGATCGTGGTGGCGCGCAATTATGACCCGGCCCTGCGCTCGATCATTGAAGCATTCGGCCTGCAGACGGTCAGTTCCACCTATTGGGGTGCCCAGCGCGTGGAAGAATTGTTGATGAATCCCTCGCATAAGGCGGTCTATTCGCCGGGGAACGGCGAGGTGGAAGTATATGAGATCCTCATCCCAACGGTCTGGAATCAACGCACACTTGGTGAGTTGTTGGAGCCGATCAAGGAATGTTACCCCGTGGCGCTTTCCAGGGCGGGCAAGGCCTTCCTGCCGGATCACCAGGCGGTTTTGCAAACGGGTGACCTGTTGAATGTCAGTTGTACGTTCGAAGGTATTGGCGCATTGACTGCCCGGCTTTCGAAGAAGGCGGAGGCTTGATATGTTCGTATTAATTGCTGGTGGCGGGCGCACAGGCGCGCGTCTGGCCAATTTATTGGTGAACCAGAATTACAAGGTCCGCCTGATCGAAAATCGCCGTGAGCTGTTGGGCCATTTACACCAGGAACTTCCTACCGAAGTCATTTATGAGGGTAACCCCGTGGACCCGGCTGTGCTGGAGGCGGCAGGCATTCGCGAAGCACATGCTGTGGCGGCGGTGACCAGCAGCGACTCGACCAACCTGGTTGTTTGTTTTCTGGCAAAGACCATGTTCGATGTGCCGCGTTCCATTGCCCGCGTGAACAACCCCAATAACGCCTGGTTGTTCAACGAGAAGTTCAAGGTGGATGTCTCACTTAATTCTGCGGATGTGCTGGCACACCTCATTCAGGAAGAAATGTCCCTGGGCGATATGATGACGCTGTTCAAGATCCGCCGTGGCAAGTATGCGGTGGTCGAAGAAAAGGTCCCGGCGGGGGCCAAGGGTATTGGTGTGCAGCTCAAGGACATGGGCCTGGCTGAGCACTGTGTGATCGCGGCCATTATCCGTGATGGGGTGATGACGTTGCCGCGGGGTGACAGTATTTTGCAGGAAAATGATGAGATCGTGGCGGTGGCCAGCCCCGAAGGCGCGCAGAAACTCTCTGAGTTGCTGGCCTTTCCCAAGTACCCGATGCGCAGCACAAAGGCCTCAGGGTAGGTGGTGCGGTAGGGATTCGGGAACAGCCATCCCTGCGTGGGAGGCGCGAATCCAAATTGACCGAATCGGAAGCCTTACGGTATAATGTCGTGCCTGTTCAGGGCTTAGCTATTATTTTTGAAATGAGGAACGAAGAATGACCAAACGTACGTATCAACCGAAAATCCGCCGCCGCGTGCGTGTGCACGGGTTCCGGTCCCGCATGGCAACTGCCGATGGGCGTGCCGTGCTCAAGCGCCGCCGCCTGCGCGGGCGCCACAAATTGACTGTAACAGCCAACGAACACGTCAAGAAGGTTCGCTGGTAGGCAAAGGCGCTTAAGAGGCGCGGGTGCAGAGAAGTTTCCGTCTGACCCGGTCTGAAGACTTCAAGCGGGTGCGGCGTGACGGCAAGTCCTATGCCCACCCGCTTGTTGTGTTGATTGTACAGAACAGCGACCAGCCGCGGGTGCGGGTGGGGGTTGCGGCGGGGAAATCAGTGGGGACGGCTGTCCATCGCAACCGGACCAAGCGACTCTTGCGTGAAGCGATGCGGACTCTGCTCCCAGGCATCGCCTCCGGCTCAGACTTGGTGTTGATCGCCCGCCCGGCGCTTGTCTCTGCCTCTCTAACCGAAGTGCGCGAAGCACTGATGAACTTGTTGAAGCGCGCCAAACTTTTCACCCCTTTAAATGAATCCTGAATTCCACCTGCACGATTATTCCCATGAGCCGCGTTTGCGGGATATGCCGCGCACGCTCTGGAATCTTCCGCGCATTTTGTTGTTGGCGTTGATCCGGTTGTATCAGGCGACGCTTTCCAAAGGTATGCCGCCCAACAGCTGCCGTTTTTATCCTTCATGTTCGCATTATGGGTATCAAGCCATTTATAAATATGGCGCACTCAAAGGGGCAGGGATGGCGGCCTGGCGTGTATTGCGGTGTAATCCGTTCAATCCCGGGGGCTACGACCCCGTTCCATAGGAGTTCGATGTTTTCCATGCGCAAGAAGTTTTTGATCTTGACTCTGGGTCTGTTCGCGGCCCTGCTTTTAAGCGGCTGTACTGGTTCCACTGTGTGGCCAGGCCTCGCCGCCGACGGGAAGACGGCCTATCTCGCCAATACCACCGCCATCCATGCGCTCGACCTGCAAACCGGCCAGGAACTGTGGAAGTTTTCCGTCAGTGGCGGGTTCCTGAACAGCAACCCCAGCATTTTTGTGACCACGCCGTTGCTGACCGAAGACGGATTGTTGATCATCCCCGATTCGGGCAACAAGCACGTCATCTATGCCCTCGATACGAAGGATATCAATGCCGAGGAGAAGACTCCGGCGGTGGCCTGGCAATTCTCCGGCGCGACCGGTCATTGGATCGCGTCACCGTTGATCGTGGGTGACCGCCTGTTTGCCCCCAACTCCGACGGCAAGGTCTACGTGCTGGACCTGACCGACGGTCAGTCTGAAAAGCAGGCTATCAAGGTCATCGACCTGCCCGACACCGTGCAGCAACCGGGCCGCTTGTGGGCCCAACCCGTGACCGACGGCCAGCGGTTGTTCGTCACCTCGCTCGACCACAGCCTCTTTGCCATTGACCTGAACACCTACGAGATCCTCTGGCACGAAGACCTCGGCGGCGCCATCCCCGGCGCGCCGGTCATCGGTGCTGATGGGATGTTGTATGTGGGCTCGCTGGCCAAGCAATTCGAAAAGTTTGACCCGGCCACCGGCCAGCACGAGTCGGTAGTGGAGACCCAGGGCTGGGTGTGGGGCACGCCGGTCGTGGCTGGTGATAACATCTACTTCAGCGACATCGCCGGTTATCTCTATTCCTATAATACCGGCACCGGCCTGTTAAATTGGGACCCGATCCAGTTGGATGCCACGGCCTCGGGTAATGCCATCACCGCCAGTCCGCTACTGTTGGGCGACCGGGTGCTGGTGGCGGTTGAATCGGGTGATGTGTATGCCGTCGGTGCTGATGGCGATGTGAAACTCTGGCACCAGGGACCTGACAAGGGCAAGCTCTACACCACCCCGGTACAGGCTGGTGATTACCTGCTTGTGGCCTATATCGAATCCGATTATTATTTGATCGCGCTGGATAAAGACGGCGATAAAAAGTGGACGTATCCCGCTGGAAAGTAAAACGAGAGTCTAATTTATGAAGAACCCCGGTAATCAAACCCAAAACCAGGACCAGCCGCAGCAATTACAACTGCCTGAAGGCTTCTCCACCGAGACCTTCAAGACCCTCGGGGTGATCGCCATCCTGGTGCTGGCGTTCATGAACTTCAACGTGGTCATCGACCTGATGACCAATGTGTTGATCCTGATCTACGGCCTCGTGGGCCAGAGCTTTGGTATCGCCATCATCCTGTTCACTGTGCTCATCCGCCTGCTCACCTGGCCGCTCAACGCCCAGCAGATGAAGGGCGCCAAAGCCATGCAGGACCTGCAGACCGACAAGGAATGGCAGGGCATTCAAAAGAAATATGCCAAAGACCGCGAGAAACTCGCGCAGGAACAAATGCGCCTCTATCGTGAGCGCGGCATCAACCCCTTTGGATCCTGTCTCCCCACGCTGGTCCAATTTCCCATCCTGTTCGCACTCATCCCCGCCATCACCCATGCCATTGGGTCCACCCCGCTCAACCTGTTGAAGCTCTCGCGCAGTCTGTACGGCTTTCAGAACGCCGTTGAACTTGTGCCGCTCAACAGCCGCTTCTTGTGGATGGACCTCGGCCTGCCCGAGCGCACCGTCATTCTTGGTGTGGGCATTCCGGTGTTGGCCCTCGTGGTGGCGTTGACCACATACGTGCAAACCAAACTGACCATGCCGCCCTCCGCCGACCCCAATGATCAATCGGCGGCAACCGCCCGCATCATGAGCATCCAGATGCCTGTATTGTTGTTCTTCTTCTCGCTCAATTATGCCTCGGGCCTGGCGGTTTATTTTGTGGCCAGCAACCTTCTATCCATTGTGCAGTATGCCATGATGGGGCGGGTCAACTGGCGCAACCTGTTGCCTGGCGGCAGTCAGAATTCCTAACCTGGAGGTGGGCATGAACGAACGAACCACGCTTGAGATCATCGCACCCACGGTCGAAGAAGCCCTCGCGCAAGGGCTCGCCCAACTCGGTCTTACCGCCGATGCCGTCACCATGGAAGTTTTGGACTCCGGCAGCAAAGGGCTCTTTGGCCTGGGCAAGACCCAGGTGCGCGTGCGCCTGACGGTCAATGGACCGGCTGAAGAGGCGGTCGAAGAGACTCGGACGGAACCAGCCGTCCCTGCGAAAGAGGCGGCGAAGCCCGCGCTTCCGACTCAGCCCGCGCCTGCTCCCGTCCAAACAGCCGCAGAGGCCCCCGAACATGACGCCATCCTCGACCGCACCGAAGCTGTCGTCTCGAAATTGCTGCACATGCTCAACCTCGAGGCGCAGGTCTCGGCGCATTATGCCGCGGGTGAGCGTGATGGCCGCCGCAACATTAATGTGGATGTGCGTGGCAACGACCTGAGCGTGCTTATCGGCCGCCGCTCTGAGACGCTGGCCTCGTTCCAATATGTGGCCTCGCTGATCGTGGGCAAGGAAACCGGGCAGTTCATCCAGTTGAACATTGATGTGGAGGGCTACCGTGCCCGCCGCGAAAAGCAACTGGTACAGATGGCCAAGCGCATGGCCGAACAGGTGATCAAAACCGGCAAGCGCCAGACGCTTGAGCCCATGCCGTCGGAAGAGCGTCGTATCATTCACATTGCGCTGCGTGAGCATCCTGAAGTAAAGACCGAGAGCACCGGCGATGAACCTTATCGCAAGGTGATGATCCTCCTGAAGGACGAATAAGTTCAGGCTCAGCGATTTTTTCTTTCCTCTTTCTGCTTCCGTTTGAAATAATGGAGGCCGAAAGAGGAAAGCTGCTTAATGGGGGCATTCACTCTCTCACGGTATAATTCGCGCATGTCCAGTCTCACCCCATCCAAGCCGGTGGAATATCTGGTGATCGGTCATGTGGCCCATGACCTGACGCCGGATGGTTGGCGGCTTGGCGGGACGGCTGCCTACTCTGCGTTGACGGCGCAGGCGCTGGGCCTGCGGGTGGGCATTGTTACCGCCCACGGGCCCGAGACTTCACTGCATGAGCTGGATGTCATTTCAACCGTCACCCTGCCATCTGCACGTAGTACCACGTTCGAGAATATTTACACTCCCCAAGGCCGCGTGCAATATTTGCGGGCGCAAGCCGCACCGCTGACGTTCGAGTCTGTGCCCGCTGCCTGGCGCAGCGCACCAATCGTGCACCTCGGCCCGATCGCCAATGAAGTGGATGCTTCACTCGTTGATGCGCTCACACCGGCCTTGTTGGGTCTCACCCCGCAAGGCTGGATGCGCCAATGGGATGCTGATGGGCGTGTTTCCCGTTCGAGCTGGGAGCAGGCCGCCGGGCCGTTGAAGCAAGCCGGGGTGGTGGTGTTGAGCCGTGAAGATGTCAATAACGATGATGAACTCATCGAGCAGATGGCGCACCAGACCCGGTTGCTGGTCGTCACCGAAGCGCACGAGGGTTGTGTGCTGCATTGGCACGGTGACCGGCGCCGCTTCCGTGCGCCCGAAGTGCAGGAAGTGGACGCCACCGGGGCAGGCGATGTCTTTGCAGCAGCATTCTTCGTGCGGCTGCATAAAACCCGTGACCCGTGGGAAGCTGCGCGGTTTGCCACGCTCATTGCCTCTCGTTCCGTCACCCGGGTTGGGCTGGCGGGCATCCCGACTGCGGAAGAGATCGAAGAATGTCTGATGGAAGTGCTGCAATAAGCAAGACCACAATCCAAAATCCAAAATCTGAAATCGTAAATCCCATGACACACATCTACGCTCTCGTCAATCAAAAAGGCGGGGTGGGCAAGACCACCACCACCATCAACCTCGGGGCTTATCTGGCTGCCCTTGGTCAACGCGTGCTTATCGTGGACCTGGACCCGCAAGCCAATGCCACCTCCTGCCTCGGCGTGGATAAGCGCGTTGTGCAATCCAGCACCTACGATGCCATCATTGATGAAGATGTGCAGCCTGCTGCCATTCTTTACAATGAACGCCTGAGCCTGTCGCTCCTGCCTTCCTCGCCCGCACTGGCAGGCGCAGAGATCGAACTGGTCGAAGAGGCCGGGCGTGAATACCGCTTGCGCAATGCCCTTGAGTCCATCGAAGAGAAATTCGATTACATCCTGATCGACTGTCCGCCCTCGCTGGGACTCTTAACCGTCAACGGACTCGTCGCCTCACGCGACGGGGCGCTGGTTCCCGTCCAATGTGAATATCTGGCCCTCGAAGGCCTCGGCCTCATCTCGCAGACCGTGGACCGTGTCCGCGCGGGGCTGTATCCCAACCTGCGGGTGCGCGGCGTGATCCTGACCATGTTCGACCCCCGCACCAACCTCTCCACCGATGTGGTTAAGGAAGTCAATAATCATTTCCCCGGTCAGGTGTTCAAAAGTGTGGTGCCGCGCAGCATCCGTCTGGCAGAGGCGCCCTCGTATGGCCTGCCCATTTCTGCGTATGCGCCCGGCTCGGTCGGTGCCAAGGCCTATGAAGCGTTGGCCAAAGAATTGCTCAAAGGCGATTCAGAATAGTTGATAGTAGTTGCAGCGGGTAACCCCCTGCATAAGGAGATCTCATGCCCCCACGTTCCGGTCTTGGTAAAGGACTCGATGCGCTCATCCCCACGGGGTCGTCACAGACCGCGGCCGCCAGCCCCACCGGTGGTGTGACCCAGGTGGCGGTGGACCTCATCCAACGCAACCCGCGCCAGCCGCGCGAGAAATTCGATATTGAAGAGTTGGAGAGTCTGGCAGCTTCGATCCGCGAGCATGGCGTCATTCAACCCTTGATCGTTGCGCCGGGCAAGGGCGGGGTGTATACGCTCATCGCAGGCGAACGCCGCTTGCAGGCCTCGCGCAAGGCCGGGTTGAAGACCGTGCCGGTCGTCATCCGCACCGCCACCGACCAGCAGTTGCTCGAACTCGCCATCATTGAAAACGTCCAGCGCGCCGACTTGAACGCCATCGAAGAAGCCGAAGCCTACCAGAACATGGCCAAAGAATTCAAGATGTCGCACGAGAAGATCGCTGAGCGCGTGGGCAAAAGCCGTGTGGCTGTGACCAACACCATGCGTCTGCTCGATGCATCAGCTGCGGTGAAACAGGCGCTCGTGGACCGGCGTATCACCGAGGGCCATGCCCGTGCCATTCTTGGCCTTTCGGCCAAGGCGCAGGAAGCCCTGCTCAACCAGATCATCAACCTGGATCTGAGCGTCCGTTCCACTGAAGTGCTGGCGCGCAAATACTCCGGGCAGAAACCGGTGACAAAAAAGAAATCTGCCTCGGCCGCTGATGCGGGCGATGTCGAAAAGCAATTGATGAAGAGTCTGGGGACCAAGGTCAATTTCAAGTACGGCAAAAAAGGCGGCACCATTACCATCTACTATTACTCCGATGAAGAATTGGATTCGTTATTGGAAAAATTGACGTGAA
>CAZJMZ010000005.1:9907-29597 GCA_964547115.1 uncultured Anaerolinea sp.
CACAACGCCCGTATTCACACCCAAAACCCGGCTTTGCCACACGCATCCGCCCTGGCCATTGACCGCGACCGTATCGTCGCAGTCGGCACGGCGGATGAATTGTTTAATACCTACCCTTACGCCGCCCGCGAAGATATGGGTGGGCGCGCCATCATCCCCGGCCTCACCGATGCGCACCTGCACATTCAGCATTACGCGCTTGGTCTGCAAAAGATCGATTGTGAAGTGGATACCAAGGATGAATGTCTACGCCGCGTAGCCGAACGCGTGCAAACCGCCAAGCCCGGCGAATGGATTCTCGGTCACGGCTGGAATCAGAATGTATGGGGCGTTTTCCCACAGGCATCCGACCTCGACGCCATCGCCCCGCACAACCCGGTGTATCTCACCTCCAAATCCCTGCACTCAGCCTGGGCCAATACCCGGGCCCTGCACATGGCAAATATCACAAGTTCCACGCCCGATCCGCAAAACGGACAGATCCAACGTGATGTGCACGGCAAAGCCACCGGCATCCTGCTTGAGACCGCCATGGAGTTGGTGGGTAACATTGTCCCTGCCGCCAGCATCGACGAGATCGCGGAAGCCATCGAACGTGCCCAGCCCATCCTGTGGAAAATGGGTCTCACCGGCATTCACGATTTTGACCGGCGTGACTCGTTCATGGCGCTGCAACAACTCCATGTTGAGCACAAACTCAAGCTGCGCGTGCTTAAGAACCTGCCAGTGGAGTTGCTCAATGAAATTCACGCCATTGGGCTGCGCGGCGGCTTCGGTGATGACATGCTGCGCATCGGCAACATCAAGGTCTTTATGGATGGTGCCCTCGGTCCACACACGGCGGCCATGTTCGCGCCCTATTTAGGCGAAGGGGAGAACCGCGGTATCCTCAACATGGATGGCGAAGAACTCTTCGAGCACGGGCGCAAGGCTGCACAAGTTGGGCTTGGCCTCACCGTCCATGCCATCGGTGACCGCGCCAATCATGAAGTGCTCAATGCCTATGAACAACTCCGTGCCCACGAAATCGAAAATCGACTTCCACATAAGCGCCATCGGATCGAGCATGTGCAGGTCATTCATCCTGATGATGCGCCGCGCCTTGCACGTCTTAACGTCGTCGCCTCCATGCAGCCCATCCATGCCACCTCCGACATGTACATGGCCGACCAGTTCTGGGGCCCTGAACGTGCACGTCTGGCCTATGCCCTGAAAACCCAATTGGACTTCGGCGCGCCGCTTGCCCTCGGGTCTGATGCCCCGGTCGAATCACCGAATCCATTCTGGGGATTGTATGCTGCCGTTGCCAGGCGGCGCGCCGACGGTTCCCCCTCCCCCGAGGGCTGGTACCCCGAACAAAAATTGACCTTCGCTGAAGCCCTCTCAGGCTATACCCTTGGGCCCGCCTACGCCGCCTACATGGATGACCGCCTCGGCCGCCTCGCCCCCAACCATCTTGCCGACCTCGTCGTCCTCGAAACCGATCCCTTCACCTGCAATCCAGTTGATTTGCTTACGCTTGCGTCCTCGGCTACAATGGTGAACGGAGAATGGGTATACAAATCGTTTTGAACCGCATTGTCTCCAGATTGTGAGTCGCCATGATGTCCCAGATCCCAACGAAGCTCACGCCCGAGATGCTTGTGCCCAAGATGGGTGAATACCTCATCCAAAAAGGGCTCATCACCGCCGAAGCCCTGCAAAAAGCTCTCGACCATCAACTCGACCAAACTGCCAAAGGCAACCCGATTCTGCTGGGTCAGGCATTGATCGATCTCAAGATCATCGAGCGCAGTGAACTCGACCAGGCGGTCACTGAACAAATCCTGCAATTGCGCTCGGCCCTGCAGGCCGCCAATCGCTCCCTCGAGCGCCGTGTAGAAGAACGCACGGCCGAGCTGCAAAAGGCGCTTGAACGCGTCTCGGAGCTTTCCCAACTCAAATCCAATTTCATCTCGAATATTTCGCACGAACTCCGCACACCGCTGACGCATGTCAAAGGTTATGTGGAACTGCTCATCACCGGCTCGCTTGGCCCGGTCACCGAGGAGCAGAAGCATGCCCTGCAGGTCTGCCAGCAATCGGGCGCGCGGCTCGAGACCCTCATCGAAGACCTCATCATGGTCTCGATGTCTTCGCGCGGCGAATTAAGCATCAAACAGGAGAGTGTGGATATCCAGCGGGTGGCCAACCTGGCTGTAAAGTCGGCGTCGGGCAAGGCGGCGGAGCGAGGCATCAACCTGCATGCTGTCATCGACGAAGATGTGCCCCTGGTACAGGCGGATTCGCAGAAAACGGCCTGGGTGTTGCACCAGCTCATCGATAACGGGATCAAGTTCACGGCTTCGGGTGGCAGCGTGGTGGTCAGCGTCAAACGTGAGGGTGAGAATCTGGTCTTGGTCTCCGTCACTGATACCGGCATCGGCATCCCCGCCAGCCGCTTGAGTGATATCTTTGAGCCGTTCCACCAACTGGATGGTTCCTCCACCCGCCGCTATGGAGGCACAGGTCTGGGGCTTTCGCTGGTGCGACAGATCGTGGAGGCGCACGGTTCGATGCTCGATGTGTTGTCGGTGGAAGGCCGTGGATCCACGTTCAAGTTTCCGTTGCTGGCGGTGGCGGGAGCGCGTTGATGGAATCGAACTCGGCCACGTATCTGCAGGAGTTGTTGCAATCTGCCCTGGATGCGCGTGAAGCCCGCACCGGGGTGGAGACTTTTCTAACCGTCTTACGCCGCAGTTTTGTGTTCGACAATGTGGCCGTCTACCTGCAGGATGAACACACCGGCGCGCTCGAGATCATTTATGCACGCGCCGTGGGGCGCGCAAAAAACGCCGAAGCCGATGCGGCTTGGGGTGAGAGTTTTGCCGGGCAGGTGTTGGCCAAAGGTGCCATCCAGGTGAACGCCCCGGCAACAGAAGTCTCACCGGATAACCGTCTGAAGCAGCCCTTTTTGTTGGGCCTGCCCATGCGTTCCGATGGTTTGATCCGTGGCGCCCTGGTGTTTGTGCGGTTCGGCGGCCCCGCCTATGAGCCCGCGCATTTGGCCCTGGCCACGCTGGCTTCGGGCATGATCTCGGTGATGTTCGAGCGCGAGACCTGGCGAGCCCAACAGGCCGAACTGCGCGAACTGCGAATGCAGATGCAGTTGCAGGAGGATTTCGTGAGCACCATCTCGCATGAACTGCGCACGCCGCTGGGCTTCATCAAGGGCTACAGTACCAGCCTGCTGCGTGAAGACACCAAGTGGGATCCGGAGACCCAGCGCGAATTCCTCACCATCATCGATGAAGAGACCGACCGGCTCTCGTTGCTGATCGAGAACGTGCTCGAATCGGCGCGCTTGCAAAGCAAGACGCTGCCTCTACGCTTTCAGCCCCTCCGGTTGGATGCCGTCCTGCGGGATGTGGTCACACGCATGAAGGCCCGCTTCAAGGACCTCGACGTGCGGCTGGATCTGGAGTCTGTTCCCTCCATCCACGCTGACGGCGTGCGCGTGGCGCAGGTCTTCGACAACCTGTTCACCAACGCCATCAAATATGCACCCAACTCGCCCATTCAAGTAAAACTGCAATCGGTCGGCACCGCTCTGCGCGTGGCCGTCACCGATCAGGGGCCGGGCATCCCGCAGGAATCCCTGCCGTTGATCTTCGAACGCTTCTACCGTGTGCGCAGCGAAAAAGCCACCGGCACTGGGTTGGGGCTTTTCATCTGCAAACAGATTATGGACGCGCATCGTGGTAAGATTTGGGCAGAATCCACCCTTGGCAAGGGCACCACGTTTTTCATTGAACTGCCCCTCAACCCAGCTACATAATTCAGGAGGCTGTATGGCGAAGCGAATTCTCATCGTGGACGACGAACCCCGTTACCTGCGGTTGCTCGAAGCGAACCTGCGCACGGAGGGCTATGAAGTGGTCACCGCCTCTGACGGCTCGCAGGCTGTGGATGTCTTTTCAAACCAGCCCATCGACCTTGTCCTGATGGATGTGATGATGCCCAAGCTCGATGGCTTCGGCGCCACCCAGCGCATCCGTGAGTTTTCCAACACCCCCATTATCATCCTCACCGCCAAAGGCGACGAACAGGACCGCGTGCGCGGCCTCGATCTCGGTGCCGACGACTACCTTGTCAAGCCTTTCTCGGCCACAGAACTGTTGGCGCGGGTGCGCGCCGTGCTGCGCCGCGCCCAACCCACCAGCGATGCCGTGGGCCAGTCGCGCTTCTTCACCCATGACAACCTTAAGATCGATTTTGCCCGCGCCGAAGTGTGGCGTGGCGAAATCCCGGTCTCCCTATCGGCCACCGAATATCGCCTGTTGTTGCAGTTCGCGCATCACGTGGGCAAGGTCATGTCTTCAGAAGAATTGCTCACCAGTGTGTGGGGGCCTGAATATCGCACCGATAAAGAGATCCTGTGGGTAAGCATCGCCCGCCTGCGCCAGAAACTCGAAGACGACGCCCACACCCCGAAGCACATCGTCACCCGCTCCGGACTCGGCTACTTGATGCCGCCCATCGAAGAGTAGACCCGCGCCTCCTGCCACGGGAGAGCCTGCCTCTTCAACCCGGTCAGCCTCCCACGCGGGAGGCTTTTTCTTTCTAAAGAAAATGCAAGGTTGCCCGTCGGGCATTTCGACTACACTTTTCTTTGATTGGGCCTTCGACCGACCTTTTTCAGGAGAAATCACATGACATTCGAATATGATGAAAAGGGCAAGATCTTCACCGATTTTGTTTCCAAGGTTGCGGTATACGCCACCATCCAGACCACCACGCACATGCTGCGCGGGCGCGTCCATGTCCGGCGCGATCAGCGCATCATCGACGAACTGGACCTGAACGAAAACTTCCTGGCCATTACCGATGTGAGCATCCTCGGCGTCGATGGGCAGGTGCTGTTTCAAGCGCCTTTCCTGGCCCTGCGCCGCACGCACATTGTGTGGGTCATGCCCGAGCAAAAATCCAATGAGGAGCAATCCTGATGGCCGCCCCGCTTGCCAACAACTTTAACCGCCTCACCTCTGCTGATCTGCTCAAGTTCAAAAAATACCTGGCCGAGAATATCAGCCGCTCCCTGGAAGGCGAAACCCTGCAGTTGGGCGACCGCGCCGAGATCGTCCGCCAGCGCCTGGAGGAGATCTATGCCCAGACGCGCGTCAACCTGCCCGATGATATTCGCAAGCAGATCTTCCATGAAGTCATCGACGAGATGACCGGTTTCGGGCCCATTCAGCCCCTGCTCGATGACCCGGATGTCAGCGAAGTGATGGTCAACGGGCCCAAAAAGGTCTTTGTCGAAAAAGGCGGCAAGTTGACCAAATCAGCCGTGACCTTCGATGATGACGATCACGTGGAACGCATCATTGACCGCATCATCCTGCCGCTTGGCCGGCGTGTCGACGCCGATAGCCCCACCGTGGATGCGCGCCTGCCCGATGGTTCGCGCGTGAACGCGGTCATTCGTCCGGTCTCCATTGACGGCCCGTGCATCACCATCCGTAAATTCAAGAAGGATAAGCTTTCGATTGATCAATTGGTGAATTTTGGTTCGTTGACCCAGAACATGGCGGAATTTCTGAAAGCCTGTGTGTTGGCGCACCTTAATATTGTCATCTCCGGCGGGACGGGTTCGGGTAAGACCACGCTCTTGAACGTGCTCTCCAGCTTTATCCCTGAGCATGAGCGCATCGTCACCATCGAGGATGCGGCCGAACTGCAATTGCAACAAGACCACGTCCTGCGGCTGGAGACGAAAGTCTCGAATACCGATGGTCGCGGCGCTGTGACCATCCGTGACCTGGTACGCAACTCCCTGCGTATGCGCCCCGACCGCATCGTGGTGGGCGAATGTCGCGGCGGCGAGGCCCTCGATATGTTGCAGGCCATGAACACCGGCCACGATGGTTCGCTGACCACGCTGCATGCGAACACTCCGCGCGATGCCCTCTCGCGTTTGGAGACAATGGTGCTGATGGCCGGCATGGACCTGCCGCTCAAGGTGGTGCGCCAGCAGATCTCCTCGGCGGTGGACCTGATCGTACAGCAGACCCGTTTGAAAGACGGCGCACGCAAGGTTACGGCCATCACAGAGGTGGTGGGGATGGAGGGCGATACAGTGGTGATGACCGATATCTTTAAGTTCGAGCAGACCGGGGTGGGTCAGAACGGCAAGATCATCGGCGAGTTGAAGGCCACGGGCATCCGTCCCATCTTTGGGCCCAAGTTGGAGGCGGCTGGGTACAAACTGGCGGCTGAGATCTTCATGCCTTCCGGCGGCATGGGGTTGGGTCCACGGCGCTAAGCACCGCCGTTGCGCTTTCCCACTTTGGATGGAGCGCAATTTGCAAAGGTGACGGGTATAATCGGGTCAATTGAGGAGCCATGGTTGTTAAATCCCAGATCGCGATTCGTTCCAAGACCCTTGGGCTGTTGATCCGTGATGCGCGGACGGCGGCGCGCCGCAGTGTACCGGAGTGTGCGCAAGCCATTGGTGTGAAGCCCGGTATCTTCCGCGCCTACGAAGAGGGTCGCCGTGCGCCCTCGCTGCCCGAACTGGAAACGCTGGTCTATTTCCTGGACCTGCCGATCGATCATTTCTGGAGCAAAGAGATCAAATCGGGCAAGCCGCTGCCGCACGAAGCGCTCGACCTGCCCAAACTGCTGGCGGTGCGTCAACGCAAGATCGGCGCCCTGTTGCGCCAGGAGCGGATGAACGCTTCGATCTCCTTCCGCAGCCTGGCGGAGGAGACCGGTATTTCGAGTGCGCGCATCAAGGCCTATGAATTGGGTGAGCGCCCCATTCCCCTGCCGGAGTTGGAAGCCCTGGTCAAAGTGCTGGGCGGCCGTATCGAATCGTTCTTCGACCGCACCGGGCCCATCGGGCAGTGGCTGTTGAATGAGGAAGCCGTCAGTGAGTTCATGAACCTGCCGATCGAGTTGCGTCAATTCGTGGCGTTGCCGGTCAACCGCCCCTATCTGGAACTGGCGATGAAGTTGAGCAACATGTCGAAAGATAAGTTGCGCTCGGTGGCGGAGAACATTCTGGATATTACGTACTAGGTCATTATGGATGCTGTCACTCTGGCCGAACAGGCCAAACAAGTGTATGCCAGCGGGGATTTTATCAAGGCGGCGGATTTGTTCGCCCAGACCGCGGAGGCCTATCGCGCCGCCGGTGATGTCTTGAATGCAGCCGAGATGCTAAATAATCAGAGCGTTGCTTTTTTGCAGGCGGGGAAAGCCGCCGAAGCGTTTCAAGCCACCGATGGCACCGAGACGGTCTTTGAGCAGGCCGGGGATCTGAAACGGCAGGGGATCGCTGTGGCCAACCGCGCCCGCGCCCTGGAATTGTTGAAAAAGCACAGTGAAGCCATGCAGGAATACAACCGCGCCGCCGAGCTCTTCGAGCGCGCCGGTGAAGGCGATATGCATGCGATGGTGCGCAAAGCCACCTCGGAACTGTTCCTGAAGCGCGGCTACATTGCCAACTCGCAGATGGAGATCCTGGATTCCATTCGCCTGGCTGAGAAACCCACCCTGGCCCAGCGCTTGTTGAAGCTCATGATGCGCCTCGGGTTGTTTCGCCCGCAATAAGGAAGCCATTCGATTTTCATTCAGGTGACGGGTGCTTACTTCACTGGTTCGCTTGGCCGTTCCAAACGATCATCAGCAAATTTCGAATCTGATCTTTTTTGAGCCGCGTTTACACCGGCATTTGGATTGGCGCTCGCCATTGGATTGGCTGGGCGCATCTTTTTATTGGGCGCTGGACGATGGCCGTCATATCTCGGCGGCACTGGCCTGCCCCGAGGAAGTGCCGGGCATTGCCTGGCTGCGATTGTTCGTGCATGCCAGCGGTTGGACAGCCGAGGCGGCCTGGGAACCGCTGTGGCAGGCCGCGCAACAGGATATTGCCCGCGCCGGCGGCGCGCAGGTGGCGGTCATTGCCATGCAGGCCTGGTTCCAGCGCCTGTTGAACGGGGCGGGGTTTGAGAATCGTCAGGGGATCGTGCTGCTCGAATGGCAGTATCAACCCTGGGGTCGGAGGGAGGCGGGTGGAGTCCGCGTCCGCAGAATGACGGAGGCCGACCTGTCCGAGGTCCAGCAGGTGGACGAGGCGGCGTTCGCGCCATTATGGCAGAACTCGCTGGAGACGTTGCGGCGTGCGTATGGTCAGTCGGTGCTGGCTACGGTGGCGCTGGCCGATGAGCGCATTGTGGGGTATCAACTCAGCACGGGCGGGGGGCAGCGGGCACATCTGGCGCGGCTGGCGGTGCGGCCTGAAATGCAGGGGCGTGGTGTGGGGCAGACGTTGGTGAACGACCTGTTTTCGCATATGGTGAACAACGGGGTGTATAAGGTGAGTGTCAACACACAGAGCGACAACGCGACCTCGCTGCGGCTGTATCAGCGGCTGGGATTCGTGCGGACGGGTGAGCAGTTTCCCGTTTATCTTTTCGATGTTTCCGCTTTATAGGAGGCTTGCATGAAAGTCAGACCTGATTCGATGATCGTGAATTCGCTGGTGCGCCAGGCATTGACCTCTGCCCAGGAGGTGATGGGCGATAACGGACTCAACACCGTATTGCGTTCCTGCGGCTTGGAGCGTTTCATAGGCAACTTCCCGCCGAACAACCTGGAACTGGCGATCGCCACCTCGCAGTATGCAAAATTTAATGAAGCCATCGAGACTTTCTATGGGCGCGGTGGCAAGGGCATTCTGCGGCGCATCGGCAAGGCCTCGTTCCAGTATGGGGTGCGCGAACAGGCGGCCCTGCTGGGGGTGGCGGGTGTGGCACTCAAACTGTTGCCTGAAAAGCAACGCATCAAATTCATCTTGAACGCACTGGCGGATGCGCTCAAGAAAAGCAACGCCGATGTGCAGGCCTGGATGGACGATAGCGGTGAGCGCCTTGCTTATATCGATGCCACCTGCGCCATCTGTCACAGCCGCGAAGGCACGGGGCCGATCTGTCATTTGTACATCGGCTCCATCGGCGAGGCCGTGCAGTGGGCCACCGGCCGTGAGTTCGAGATCATCGAGACGCACTGCATGGCCCGGGGCGACGAGTATTGCCGCTTTGAAGTGGGCGAGGCGCGCTCGTGAGCGAGATTCATTTTTCCAACCGCATCCTGAAGCGCTTTGCCGAGACCGTGGCCGTGGAGTTGGGCGGCGACCAATTCAGTGCGATGCTCAGCCTGGCCAACCTGCCCGCCGATTGGGTGAAGCCGGAGACCTTCCTCAAGATGGACTCTGAGACCGCTGCGCATGCCTATTCCGCGTTGCAGACGGCCATGCGCACGTACTTTGGACGTGGCGCGCGCGGCGTCTTGTTGCGCGTGGGGAAAGCCTTGTGGGAGGACCTGCTGGATGACGCTTCGCTGGGCGTGAAAGCTCAAGCCGCTGTGACCCGCCGCCTGCCACAATCCACCCGCCGCAAACCGACCCTGGAATTGCTCGCCAAACTGATCGGGGTCCACCCCGGGGATATTTCCGTCCACACCCTCGATATGGATCTCATCTATGTGGACCATGCCTCCGCCTCAGCCCACGACCAAAGCGAATCGCGCCCGATCTGTTTTGTGACGCAGGGCCTGATCCAGGAGAGCCTGTATTGGGCCACAGGCAAGAGCTATGATGTGGAAGAAGTGCATTGCAAGGCGCAGGGCGAACAAAACTGCGAATTCAAGATCACTGGTGGATGACCTATGAAAAACTTCGAAGCGAACTTTGAACGCGATGGTGTTAATTTCCATGTGCAGGGTTGGGAACCGGATGCGGCCCCCAAAGCGGTGATCGCGCTGGTCCACGGCTTGGGCGAGCATGTAGCGCGTTATGCCCATGTGGCCAGCGCCTTGACGAATGCCGGGTATGCCCTTGTTGGCTTTGACCTGCGCGGGCATGGCCGCAGTGGCGGCGCCCGCGGGCATTTCCCCTCGCTGGAGGCCGTGTTGGCGGATATCAACCACTTCCGTGAATTTGTGGCGGGACGTTACCCGGGCTTGCCGATGTTCTTATATGGGCACAGTCTGGGCGGGTTGCTTTCGTTGACGTATGTGCTTCAGAATCCCGGTGCGGGGTTCAAGGGTGTGGTGGCCACCGGCGCGGCGTTACGGTCTGCCTTGCAGGAGCAGAAGGCCAAGATCGCGATGGCCAAGGTGCTTGGGTCGCTGATCCCGGCTACGATCATCCCCAGCGGTTTGGACGCGCAGTCCATTTCACAGGACAAAGCCGTGGTGGAAAAGTATGTGAACGACCCGCTGGTGCACGATAAGACCAGCCTGGGCTTGGGCAAGGCGGCATTAACCGCCATTGACCTGTGTTTTGCGCGAGCCACGGAGTTTGTCTATCCTTTGCTCATCATGCACGGCAAGGCAGATGTGCTCACCTACCCCAGCGGCAGCGAGGACTTTGCCAAACTGGCAGGGCGCAAAAATCAACAGGTCACCTTGAAGCTGTGGGATGGGATGTATCACGAGATCCACAACGAGCCCGGGCAGGCTGAGGTCTTCAAGACCATGATCGCGTGGCTGGATGGCTGTTTGTGACGGTTCGATGATGGACGCTGTTGTATGAAACCCAAACGTATCCTTTTGATCCGGCACGGTCAGTCGGAAGGCAATGCCAACAATAAGTTGCAGGAGACCGTGCCGGATTATGCCCTGAACCTGACAGGCGAGGGTGTGGAGCAGGCACGGCAGGCTGGCCGGACCGTAAAACAGATGATCGGGCAGGAATCCCTGTATGTGTATCTCTCGCCGTATTACCGGACCAGACAGACCTTTCAATACATGCAGGAGAGCTTTCAGGAAAATGTAGCCAAAGCCTATGAAGATCCCCGCCTGCGCGAGCAGGATTGGGGTCATTTGCGGGATAGTGAGTTGAATGAGGATATTATTCAGGAACGCCGTGAATTCAGCACCTTTTATTACCGTATTCCGGACGGGGAATCGGGTGCGGATGTGTATGACCGGGTGAGCATTTTCCTTGAAACCCTGTATCGTGATTTTCAAAAATTCGATTATCCCGAAAACACCTTGATCGTGACGCACGGGATGACTCTGCGTTTGTTCCTGATGCGGTGGTTTCATTGGAGCGTTGAGGAATTTGAAAATGTGCGCAACCTTCAGAATTGCCAGATTGTGGTCATGGAAAAAGGCGAAGACGATCGTTATGTGCTTGTGACGGAACTGGCCCGCAGAGTATAGAAGGCAGAGTCGAAATTGAATGAAAACAGCCGGACGTTGAGAAAGCGTCCGGCTGTTGTTCTTAACCTGCAGGGTTTTATGCCATTACCGCACCTTCAAGGCGCAGCAGCCACTCCTTGGTCGGTAGGCCGTCACCGCCGCCGTAGCCATGGAGTTTGCCATCCGTGCCGATGACGCGGTGGCATGGCACGATGATAGGCATGGGGTTCATGGCGTTGGCGGCGCCCACGGCGCGATAAGCATGCGGACGGTCGATCTCGCGGGCGATGTCGATATAGGTGCGGGTTTCACCGTAGGGGATGCGAAAGATCGCCTGCAAGGCCTCGCGTTGAAAGGGCGTGAATGGACTCCAGTCGATGGGGATGGTGAAGGTTGTTCGCCTGGCGAGCAGGTATTCGCGCAGTTCTTTGGCGTAGGGGGCAAGTTTCTTTTGGTTGGGGAGCAGGGTCCGTTTGAGGCGGGCGAGATACGTGTCAAGCTCGGGTTGGTTCGAAGCCCATTCAATGGCGAGCAAGCCCAGGTCTGAGGCAACGAGGCGCAAGTCTCCCAGTGGCGTCTCATTCAACTCGCCGAGGAAAATGGGTGGCAGGTCGGGCTGTTTGGTGTGCATTTATCTTTCTACAGGCATTATACCCCTCGCGAGATGTGGTCAAATCGTAGGGTAAACGTATATTTGGCGTCAAGCAGGATTTACCCCCCCATGATAAATTATAGGCAGCAAGGTGATTTCTCTTCTCCTCCTTTCGTAGAGAACCGCGGTCGGCGTCCGCGGTTCTCGCACTTTAAAGGGCAGTATAATCGTTCGAAATCGTTCGAAGTGAGGCACTGATGACAGTACAAATCTCCATTATTGGCTTGGGGCAGGTGGGCAGTTCGATCGGGTTGGCACTGGCGGGCCAGAAGACCATCAAGCGCGTGGGCCACGATAAAGACTATGAAGTTTCGCGCCTGGCGCATAAGGCCGGGGCGGTGGATGAGGTCAAGATCAACCTGCCGGCTTCGGTCAGCGAGGCGAACGTGGTCATCCTGAGCATGCCGCTCAGTGAGATCAAGGCCACGCTCGGATATATCGCCCAGGACCTGCAGGAGGGGACGGTGGTGCTTGATACGGCTCCCTCCAAAGGGACGGTTGCCACGTGGTTCAAAGAGCTGATCCCTCAGGGACGGCATTACGTGGGGCTGACGCCCGCCGCGGGTGCGGCCTACCTGGATGGCCGGGAGTTGGGTGTGAACTCGGCCCGCGCCGACCTGTTTAGAGGCGGCATGTTCCTGGTCAACGCGCCGTACGGTACACCCGGTGAAGCGGTGAAACTTGCCACCGACCTGACGGAACTGCTCGGGGCGAAAGCCATGATCTCGGACGAACTCGAAGCCGATGGGCTGGTTTCGTTCACACACCTCCTGCCGGAACTGGCCTCGGCGGCGCTGATCGATGCCACGGTCAATCAGCCGGGTTGGTCTGAAGGACGCAAGATCGCGGCGCGCCCGTATGCCAGTGTCACTGCGGCGCTGGTCGAGAATGATGATGCCCGATCGTTGGGCGAGGCGGCGTTGGGCAACCGTGAAAGTGTCATGCGGGTGCTGGATGCGTATGTGGCTTCGCTGTTGAAGTTGCGCGACGCGCTCGATGCGCGTGATGAGAAAGCCGTGGGTGAATTTCTGGCTGGTGCGGTGCAGGCTCGCGAGCGTTGGGTCAACGAACGCACCCGCGCCGACTGGCAGACGCTTGAAGCGGCTGAGGTCCAGTCATTTGGCGATAAGTTGAGTCACATGTTCCTGGGCAATATCATGGAACGTACGAAGAATAAGAAATGATATGACAGGGGCGGGAGCTTTCCCGCCCTTTTTGATTCCCATATTCCCATGCCTTGCTATTGCTATATCGTCGAATGCGCCGATGGCACCTATTACACCGGCTGGACCACCGACCCCGAGCGGCGGCTGAAGACCCACAATGCCGGGCGTGGCGCGAAATACACGCAGACGCGGCGTCCGGTGCGGCTGGTGTATGTGGAAGAGCAGGCAGACCGCAAGGCGGCAATGAAGCGTGAAGCGGCGATCAAGAAATTGGGGCGCAAGGGCAAGGAACGTCTGGTGCGGGAAGGTTGATCCGCAGTTAAATGGAACACGGTTGGAGTCGAAACAGCTCCAACCGTGTTCCTTGTTTACTGGTGTGTTTGTCTTAATCGGTGAACAAGGGCAGGTGCCCGAGCGCGATGATGTGCATCCACTGGGCGCGGTCGCCTTCGGTGAAGATGGCTGCTTCAGCCACCACCTCAGACCCGGCCTTGGAAAGGATCATGCGCATGCCCTGCAGCGTGGAGCCGGTGCTGATGACGTCATCGAGAATGACGACGCGTTTGCCTTTCATCAACTCCACGTCCTTTTCATCGAGGATCAGCGTCTGCGGCTGGCCGGTGGTGATGGACAGGGTTTCGGCGGTGAGGGCGGAGCCCATGTAGGGTTTGTAGGACTTGCGCAACACCACGTAGGGCTTGTTGGTCTCCACCGAAAGTGCGTGCGCCAGCGGAATGGACTTGGCTTCGGCTGTCACCAGCACATCGTATTGGACAGGGGCCAGTTTCACGGCCAGTTCTTTCGCGCAGGCCTGCACCAGTTCGGTGTCGCCTAAAATGTTCAGGATGGCGATGCGCAGGCCGGGCTTGATCTCGAACAGGCGCAGGTCGCGTTGTACGCCTGCGATCTCGACGGAATACGTGTCATGAGTGGACATGGTCATTCTCCTCGTACAAAAATGGTCGCGCGTAGTTTATCACGATTCAACTTATAATAATCCCGCCTGACCTCGATTGCCAACGACTGCTTCCTATGCTCCCTGACCTGCGTCTCCAAGACCATCTGCGCCTGCGCAAACAACATCCCTGCGGCTCCTATGAATGGACCGTCACCCGCCTTGGCGCGGATATCGGTCTCGAATGCAAGGGCTGTGGGCGGCACGTCCTGCTCACCCGCCGTGAACTTGCCAAACGATTGAAAGCCAACCTGACACCGCACGGAGATGAACACCATGAAAGCAAACGCGACTCCTAGAAAACCACACATCGTCTTTTACTTCTCCGACACCGGCGGTGGTCACCGCTCGGCGGCGGAGGCCATCATCGAAGCCATCAACCTCGAATACAAGCATCAAGTCACCACCGAGATGGTGGATTTCTTCAAAGATTATGCTCCGCCGCCCTTTAACCGCGTCGGGGATCTGTATCCCTACATGGTTAAGGCGCCGCAGTTATGGGGCGCCAGTTTCCATGCCACGGATGGGCGTGCGCAGGCCCGCTTTATCACCACCACCTTCTGGCCGTTGGCCCGTCCGGCGGCGCGGGCGCTGGTCAAAAGCCACCCGGCCGACCTGATCGTCACTGTGCATCCGTTTGCCAATTCGTTCGCCTTGCGTGCGCTTGGCACCAACCGTCCGCCTTTCATCAACGTAGTGACGGATATGGTTACCACTCACGCCCTGTGGTACGACAAGCGCGCTGACCTGATCCTCGTCCCCACCGAGACCGCGCGCGAACGTGCCATCAAATACAACATGCCCGAGGAGAAAGTCCGCGTGGTGGGGCTGCCCATTGCCGACCGCTATTGCAAGCCTGTGGGACGTAAAAGCATCTTGCGCAAGCAGCTTGGCTGGACGGTGGATAAGCCCGTTGTCCTGTTGGTGGGCGGTGGTGATGGCATGGGACCACTGGAAAAGACCGCGCGCGCCATTGACGAATCCGGGTTGGATGTGACGCTGGTGATCGTGTGCGGGCGCAACAAAAAACTCAAGGAAAAACTCGAAGCGCAAACCTGGGAGAATCCGCTCTTTGTATATGGCTTCACCCGCGACATGCCCGATTTCATGCGCGCCTCCGATTTCATCGTCACCAAGGCAGGGCCCGGCACCATTGCCGAGGCGCTCAACGCCCAATTGCCCATTATCCTGTATTCCAAACTGCCCGGGCAGGAGGATGGCAACGTCACCTTTGTGCAGGACGAAGGTGCGGGTGTTTGGGCACCGACACCGCAGGAAGTGGTGCGCGCACTCACACGTTGGATTTCGCGTCCCGCCGAACGCCGACAGGTCATCGAGAACTGCCGCCGCGCCGGCAAGCCCGAAGCTGCGCGCCTGATCGCACGGGCGATCGGTGGCATGCTGGGGTTGAAAGTGAATAAACCCCCAAAGGTATAATCCCCGCCATGTCCGCGCCGCACTCGTTGGAACTCATCAGTCAGAACGCCGAACACACACGCCGCCTCGGCGAACGGGTGGGACAGGCTTTACAGCCGGGCGATGTGTTGTGCCTGCAAGGCGACCTCGGCGCGGGCAAGACCACGTTTGTGCAGGGTCTGGCCCGGGGTTGGGATTCGCTGGATGAAGTCTCCAGCCCGACCTTTATCCTCGTTAACGTCTATCGCCGCGACGACGGCTCGCAACTCTTTCACATGGACGCCTATCGCCTCGACTCTCCCGCCGAAGCTGAGCAACTCGACCTCGACTCGATGCTCGCTGACGGCGCTTTGCTGATCGAATGGCCTGAACGTTTGGGCGGACTCGTTCCCGCCGAACACTTGTGGCTGCACATCACACATATGGACAACGAACAACGCACACTGCGCTTCACCGCGCACGGACCGCGCGCCACTGCCTTACTGGCCGCTCTCAGCCGTATGCCGGAGGCTGGTTGATGCTGCTTGCCATCGATACCTCCACGGCCCAGTTGGGGCTGGCCCTGTATGACGGCGCGCAAGTCATGGCTGAATACGCCTGGCGCAGCGGACACCGTCACACTGCTGAATTGGCACCCGCCGTGCAAGACCTGCTGGCGCGTTGTGCCATCCCGCTCGAGTCGCTTAAGGCGTTGGGTGTGGCCATCGGCCCTGGCTCGTTCACCAGTTTGCGGGTGGGGTTGGCTTTTGCCAAAGGGCTGGCCCTCGCCCGCGAACTTCCGCTGGTTGGTATTCCTACGCTCGATATTTTGGCGCAGGCTCAACCGGTCACAGACCGTCCATTGGCGGTGGCCATTCAAGCCGGGCGCGGACGTTTTGCTCTCAGCGTGTATCAGGCTTCAGGGTCCCAGTGGCAGGCTCAGGGTGAGGCGCGAGTCGTGAGTCTCGAAGCATGGTTGGCCGAAGTGCAGAGTCCGTTTGATGTGTGCGGTGAGTTCACGGCGCAGGAACGTCAGCAGTTATTGGCGCATCAGAAGATTACGCTTGCTGCGCCGGCAGCTTGTGTGCGCCGCCCGGGCGTGTTGGCTGAATTGGCCTGGGCGCGTTGGCAAAAGAATGATGTGGATGAGGCCGCCTCACTGGCGCCCATCTATTTGCATACGGCAGAACCGATCCAGTCATGAGTTTTGAGATCCGCAAGATGACAGAGGCCGATGTGCCGGCCGTCGGTGAGTTGGACCGGCTTTCGTTCACCCTGCCATGGCCTGAGCGTTCGTTTCAATTCGAGGTGACCTCCAACCCGGCTTCGCGCTGCCTGGTGGCCGAGGTAGAGGGGCGCGTTGTGGGCGCGGTGGTGGCCTGGCTGTTGGTGGACGAATTGCACATCGCCACGCTGGCCACACATCCCGAGTTTCGCAGGCAGGGGATCGCGCAGGCCCTGCTCACGGCAGTGTTGAGGCGCGGCGCGCAGGAGGGCGCGGTCAGTTCGTTCCTGGAGGTGCGCGCGGGCAACCTGGCCGCGCAGGCGTTGTATCGTAAATTCGGCTATGAGGCCACCGGCCTGCGCCGCCGCTACTATCGTGACAATGACGAAGATGCCATTCTGATGACGCTCGAAAACATGGCGGGTGAGTAACGAAAGCGTCTGACAATCCGTCCTAGTTCTAGAATGAATAACCGCGGGGCCCGTATGGGCTTCGCTCAAAGGAGAAACATGACTACCAAAGAAGAATTGATCCAGCGTTTCAAGAGTAAACAGGCCCGTATTGCCATCCTGGGACTGGGCTATGTGGGACTGCCGCTGGCGGTCGTATTCGGCGAAGCCGGCTTTCATGTGACGGGTGTCGACCCGGATTCACGCAAGATCGATGCGCTGAAGAAGGGCATTTCCTACATCCCCGACGTGAAGACCGAGGCGGTAAGCAAACTGGTGAACGAAGGCAAACTCACCGCCACCACCGATTTTTCGGTGCTGAAGGATATCGATGCCGTGAGCATTTGTGTGCCCACCCCGCTGCGCAAGACCGGTGACCCGGATATGTCTTATATCATTTCGGCGGTGGAGGAATTGGCCAAGTATATTCACAAGGGTATGGTGGTCGTGCTTGAATCGACCACATATCCGGGTACCACCCGTGAATTGTTGTTGCCAAAACTCGGCACCGAACATGGACTCGCTGTGGGAGAAGACTGGTTCCTGGCCTTCTCACCCGAGCGCGTGGACCCCGGTCGCGAAGACTGGACCACGATCAATACGCCCAAGGTGATGGGTGGTATCACCGAGGCCTGCGGCGAAGTGGCTACTGCCTGGTATGAAGGCGCGATCCAGACCGTGCATCACGTCTCTTCGGCGGAAGCAGCCGAGATGGCTAAACTGCTCGAGAATACCTTCCGCATGATCAACATTGGTCTGGTCAACGAACTGGCGATCATGTGTGAACGCCTGGGTGTGGATGTATGGGAGGTGATCGACGCCGCCGCCTCCAAACCATTTGGCTTTATGAAGTTCACCCCCGGCCCCGGCCTGGGCGGGCACTGCATTCCGATCGATCCGCTATACCTTTCATGGAAGATGAAGTCGTTCAATTACAATGCCCGCTTCATCGAACTGGCCTCCGAGATCAACACCAATATGCCGCGTTATGTGGTCAGCCGCGTGATGGAAGGCTTGAACGATCGTGGCAAGGCGTTGAAGGGTTCCAAGGTCTTGATCCTGGGTGCTGCCTACAAACCCGATATTGACGATATGCGCGAGTCGCCGGCCCTGGATGTGATCGGGCTCCTGCAAAAGAAGGGTGCTGTTGTGAGTTACCATGACCCCTATGTGCCGCACATCCACCATGAACATGATGGTTGGCACCTGGATAGCGTCAGCGACTTGATGCAGGCCGTGGCTGAGTCGGATGCGGTGGTCATCATCACCAACCACAAGGTCTATGATTACAAGGCCATCGTGGATGCGGCGCAGTTCGTCTTCGATTCGCGCAACGCCACCCGCAAGGCTGCCCGTCATAGTGAGAAGGTTGTCAGGTTGTAGTCATGGGCAATTATCTGATTACGGGTGCCGCGGGCTTCATCGGCGCGCGTACCTCCGAACTCCTGATCAACGACGGACATACCGTCACCGGCATCGATAACATGAACGATGCCTATGACCCGCGCATGAAGGATTACCGCCTCGCTCGTTTGCAGGCCATGCCTGGTTTCACCTTCCACAAGCTGGATATTTCCGATAAGTCCATCATCCCGCACTTCAAGCATGAAAAGTTCGATGGCATCATCAATCTGGCCGCACGGGCCGGGGTGCGTTACAGTGTGGAAAACCCCTGGCTCTTCGTTGAGAGTAATACCATCGGTACCTTGAACATGCTGGAGATCGCCAAAGAGACCGGGACGAAGAAATTCATCGTGGCTTCCACATCCAGCATCTACGGTGGCGAGCCTTCCTACCCGACGCCTGAATCGGCTTCGAGCAGCGAGCCGCTCCAGCCGTATGCCGCCAGCAAGAAGGGCGCGGAGGCGATGTGTCATGCGTATCATCACTTGTACGACATCGATGTGAGTGTGGTGCGCTATTTCACGGTCTATGGCCCGGCGGGCCGCCCCGACCTGTCCATTTTCCGGTTCGTGCAATGGGTCAGTGAGGGCCTGCCCGTACGTGTGAACGGTGACGGTGAGCAATCGCGCGGCTTTACCTACGTGGACGATATCGCGCGTGGTACGATCCTGGCGCTCAAGCCGGTGGGCTATGAGGTCATCAATCTCGGTGGGCATGAGGTCATCACCATCAACAACCTGATCAAATTGATCGAGGAGGTGGTCGGCAAAAAAGCGGATGTGCGCCATGGTCCGCCCAACCCCGCCGACATGTTCACCAACTGGGCCGATGTGACCAAGGCCGGTCAATTGCTCGGCTGGGAGCCGCAATACACCATGCGCATGGGCATCGAGAAATTGGTGGAGTGGTACAACGCCAACCGTGAGTGGGCCAGGGATATTCTGACACCCTGATACAATACGCCGTACCCAAACCAACCTGGTGTTGCGTACGGCGTACCCTGATGAACCTGTTTCAAAGATTTTCCAACTCCCTGCATACAGACCCGCTGATCCGCCGTGTGTTGCGGAACAGCGGGTATTTGTTCAGCGGCAACGCGCTTTCGGCGGTCTTGAACGTGGTGCAGGGCATTCTGGTGGCGCGCCTGATCGGCGATGCGGGACTTGGCTTGTTGACCATCGTCATGGACTTTGCCTCCAACATCAACCGCCTGCTTTCGTTCCGCATGAGCGAAGTACTGGTCAAGTTCATGGG
>CAZJMZ010000006.1:0-22709 GCA_964547115.1 uncultured Anaerolinea sp.
CTCGATATTCTCGAACTGTGTTCCGGCCAGCGCATGATGACCACCTTCATCCGCCCCGGTGGCATCTGGCGTGATGTGCCGGTGGAGTTCGAAGCGGCCGTGCGTAACTTCCTCAAGATCTTCCCCAAGCGTGTGGATGAATATGAAGCGCTGATGACCAAGAACCCGCTCTTCATTGACCGTTTGGTGGGCATTGGCAAACTCGATGCGGCTACCGCACTTTCACACGGCGTGACCGGACCGAATCTGCGCGCCAGTGGTGTGAATTGGGATCTGCGTAAGGCCCGCCCGTACATGGGCTATGAACAATATGATTTCAATGTGCCGGTGCTGGAGACGGGCGATACCTATGCCCGCTATGTGGTGCGCATTCAGGAGTTCCGTGAATCGCTCAAGATCATCGAGCAGGCTCTGAACAAACTGCCGATGGGCCCCGTGCGCAGTGACAACCGCAAATTTGTCCAGCCGCCGCGCTCCGAGATCGGTGTGAGCATGGAGGCGCTCATCCACCACTTCAAGTTGTGGACGGAAGGCTTCCCCGCTCCCAAGGCTTCCATTTACAGTGCGATCGAATCACCGCGCGGTGAATTGGGTGTGTTCCTGGAGGGCGATGGCGGTCCCAAGCCCTACCGTGTCCACATGCGCACCCCTTCATTCGACAACCTGTCTATCATTAACAAGGTCACCCAGGGACATCTCGTTGCCGATCTGGTGGCGATCCTGGCTTCCATTGATATTGTGCTCGGAGATATTGACCGATGAGCCTGGCAAAAAAATACCCCAAAGAAGTAAAACAGATCCTGGCGAAGTATCCGCCCGAAGGCAAGCGTTCGGCTGTGATGCCCTTGTTATACCTGGCCCAGCGCGAAGAAGGCTATGTGAACAAGGCGGCCATGCAGGATATTGCCCAGATGCTCGATATTACCGAGACCGAAGTCGCAGCGATCGTGGGCTTTTATACGTTGTATCACGATAAGAAGGCTGGCAAGTATCGCATGCAGGTCTGCACCGACCTGCCCTGTGCTTTGCGGGGCGCCGAAAAGTTCATGGATAATCTGTGCGGCAGCCTCGGCATCAAGGTCGGTGAAACGACGCCCGATGGCGTGGTCACGCTTGAAGCGGTCACCTGTCTCGCCGCCTGCGATAAGGCGCCCATGTTCCAAACCCAGGGGCCGGATGGCATCAAGTATCACGAGAACATGACCGTCGATAAGACCATGGAGCTGGTGGCTGCCCTGAAGAAGAGCGTGGGGGAGGGTAAGTAAATGGCTTACGTATTATTACGTCATCGGGATGTGCCCGAGATCAACCAGATCAAGATATATCAGAAGAACGGCGGGTTGGCCGCCTTCAAGAATGCCGTGACCAAAATGAAGCCGAACGAAGTGACCGATGTGGTCAAGAACTCCGGTTTGCGTGGTCGTGGCGGCGCGGGTTTCCCGACCGGTATGAAGTGGTCGTTCATCGATAACAAGAATTGGCCTCATTATGTTGTGGCCAACGCCGATGAGTCTGAGCCGGGTACGTTCAAAGACCGCGAGATCATGGAGCGCAATCCCTTCCAGTTCCTGGAAGGACTCATGATCGCTTCGTATGCTGTGGGCGCGAATGCGGCCTATGTGTACCTGCGCGGTGAATTTTGGGATGTGGCAGCCATTCTCGACGAGAAGATCAAGGACCTGGAAGAAGCCGGGTATCTTGGCGATAACCTGTTCGGCACTGACTATTCACTGAAGCTGTATACCCACCTCGGCGCCGGTGCCTATATTTGTGGTGAAGAGACCGCCCTGCTTGAATCGCTTGAAGGCAAACGCGGCCAGCCGCGCGTGCGTCCGCCGTTCCCGCCTTCGTATGGCTTGTATGGCAAGCCGACCATCATCAACAATGTGGAAACCTTTACCAATGTGCCCATGATCCTGGCGAACGGCGCAGACTGGTACAAGTCGATGGGGACGGCCGATAGTGCCGGCGTGAAGATCTTCTCGCTTTCGGGGCGTGTGAAGAACCCGGGTAATTATGAATTGCCGCTGGGCACCACCTTTCGTGAATTGATCTACACCCATGGCGGAGGCATTCTGGATGATGGCAACATCAAAGCCATCATGCCGGCCGGAGCTTCCTCCTCGATCATTGTCGTCAAGGACGACACCGTGCTCGATACCATCATGGACTATGCCACGGTTCGCACGCTGGGCGCTGACCTGGGCTCGGCTTCGGTGATCGTGCTCGATGATACGGTTTCGATGGATTGGTTGATCAACAAGACCGTGCACTTCTTCCGGCATGAATCGTGCGGCAAATGCACCACCTGTCGCGAAGGCACCTACTGGATGTCGCATCTGACCGAGCGCATTCACGACGGACATGCCCAACGCACTGATGTGGACCTGCTGCTTAACGTGGCCAAACAAATGCAGGGCAAATGCCTGTGTGCGTTGGGTGAGTTTTCGACCATGGCCGTGGTCACTGGTATTGAACGGTTCCGACAAGATTTTGATAAAGCGGTAAAAGCATAATGAGCAAACAAGTCACGCTTACCATTGATGGAAAACAGATCACCGTGCCCGAAGGCACCGGTGTGGCGGATGCCGCCAAGATGCTCAACATCGACATCCCCGTCTTTTGTCACCACCCCAAGCTCGAACCGGTGGGCATGTGTCGCATGTGCCTCGTCGAGATCGGGCGGCCGGTCCGTGACCGGGCCACCGGGCAATTCGTGATGGAGAACGGCGCGCCGAAGATCCAATTCATGCCCAAGCTCGAAACGGCCTGCACCAATAAGGTCGAAGAAGGCATGGTGGTGCTCACGCAATCCGGCAAGGCGGTGGAAGGGCAGAAGGGTACGGTCGAGTTCCTGCTTACCTCACACCCGCTGGATTGCCCGATCTGTGATAAGGGCGGCGAGTGCCCCCTGCAGAACCTCACCATGGCGCATGGCCCGGGCAAGAGCCGCTTCATCTACGATGAAAAGATGCGCATGGACAAGCATGTGCCGTTGGGTGAATTGATCTTCCTTGACCGTGAGCGCTGCATCCAATGCGCGCGCTGTATCCGTTTTCAGGATGAGATCGCCGGGGACTCGGTCATCGGCTTCGATGAGCGCGGACGTCGGACGCAGATCGTCTCACTTTCTGACCCCGGGTTTGATTCGGTTTTCTCGGGCAACACCTCTGATATCTGCCCGGTGGGTGCATTGACGACCGCCGACTTCCGCTTTGGCGCCCGCCCGTGGGAACTGGACGCGCAGGCTTCGATCTGCACGCAGTGCCCGGTGGGCTGCAACATTACGTTGAACACCCGCCGTGAGGCCAAAGCGGGTGGCAATATTGTGGTCAAACGTGTCATGCCGCGCCAGAACGAGGAAGTGAACGAGATCTGGATCTGTGACAAGGGCCGTTTTGCTCATCACTATACCGAAGGCAAGCAGCGCCTGACCAAGCCGCAGGTCCGCAAGGACGGTAAACTGGCGCGCGCTTCATGGGAAGCCGCCACCAAACTTGCGGCTGAGAACTTCCTCAAAGCAAAGAAGAACTTTGTCATTCTGGCCTCTGGGCGACTCTCCAATGAAGACCTGTTCAACCTGAAGTCGCTGGCCGATCATTCCGACGGGAAGGCTTATCTGTACTCGCACATGGCGGGCGGTGAATTGACCTCGCTCGTGGGTGTGAGCACCGGCACGAACTTTGGCAAGATGGGGGCAGGGACCACGATCGTGGTGGTGGCTTCTGACCTGTATCAGGAAGCGCCGGTCTGGTATCTGCGCATCAAGCAGGCGGCCCGGCGCGGCGCGACCGTGATCGTGTTGAACCCGCGTGAGACCAAACTCGATAAATATGCCACTTTCACCGTGCGCTATGCGTATGGCGATGAAGTGAAAGCTGTGACCGACCTTGGCAGGAAGAGCAAGATCGGTGATGCCTTTATGAAGGCCGAAAATGCGGTCATTCTGTATGGCAGTGAAGGGCTTGGTGTATCGGGCTCGGCGGCGGTGGCAGCGGCCTGCGCCAAACTGTTGCAGGAGACCGACCATATCGGCAAGCCCAATAACGGCTTGATCGGTGTCTGGAGCCGGGCGAACGACCAGGGCGCATGGGAAATGGGCTTTGAAGTGGAAGAGGACATGGCGAAGTTGCTCAAGGGCAAAGCCGTGTATATCGTGGGTGCCGACCCGGTGGCGGATGACCCGAAACTGGCGAAAGCGCTCGAAGGCGCAGAATTCGTAGCGGTGCAGGATGTGATGGAAACCGCCACGACCGAAGTCGCTGATGTGGTGTTGCCTGCGCAGGCCTTCACCGAACGTGAAGGCACGCTGACCTCTGGTGAACGGCGCGTGCAGCGTTTCTACCCGGCGGTGCCGGTGACCGGTGATGCGAAGCCGGATTTTGCCATCACCTCGCAGATCGCACGGCACATGGGTGTGGTGCTCGAAGGCACATCCATTACGGCGGTGTTCGATATTCTGGCGGATTCGATCAAGGCCTTCGAAGGCCTGAACCATGCTCAATTGGCCGAGGTCAAGACGCAGTGGCCGATCGTTGGACGCGGTGACCTGTATTACGGTGGTACGACCTATGAAAACACGCAAGGCATGGGCGTACAGTTATCAGTGGCGGCAGGGCGCGGGGAAAAATTGAGCCTGCCCAAGGTTGAGAAGGAAGCGGGTGTGCGTCCCAAGGAAAATGAATGGCTGGCGGTGCCGGTCACGAAGTTGTATGACCGCGGGACGACCGTCCTGCCTTCTGAGTTGTTGCATGAGCGCATCGGCGAGACCCACGTGGTATTGCACTCTGATGCGGCGAAGGAATTGGGTGTGAGTGCAGGGCAGACCGTGAATATCAGTTTCAATGGTTTGAGCGGTGAAGCGGTGGTGAAAGTGGATGAGACCGTGCCGGCGGGTGTGGTGTTGGTGCCGCGCTCGATGGGGCTGGCGATCCGTGAACCTGCGGCGGTACGTGTCCTGAGCCGGGCCGAAGGGAAGGTGAAGGCATGATCACTGATTGGACACTCTGGTTGGAATGGTTTATCAAGGCAGCTGTGCTGGCGCTGGCATTGCTGACCGGCTTTGCCTACCTGACGTGGTATGAGCGCCGGGCGCTGGCCCGCATTCAGGTGCGTATTGGTCCGAACCGCGCCGGTCCGCAGGGGCTGTTGCAGCCGATCGCCGATGCGGTGAAGTTGATCTTCAAGGAAGAGTTTACGCCCGCCAAGGCCGACAGGGTGTTGTTCTTCTGGGCGCCGGTCATTACGATGGTTCCTTCCATCATCATGATGGCGGTCATCCCGTTGGGTGAGTCTTTCACCATGTTCGGGCGGACGATCAACCTATACCTGGCGGATATCAATGTGGGGGTGTTGTACTTGATGTCCATTGCTTCGATCGCGGTGTATGGGATCGTGTTGGCGGGCTGGGCTTCGAACAATAAATATGCCATGCTCGGCGGCCTGCGCTCTTCGGCGCAGATGATCTCGTATGAACTGACGCTCGGGCTTTCGTTCGTCACTTCGATCATCCTGGCCAATTCCATGAGCCTGATGGACATCGTGCAAGCCCAAAAGAACTTGTGGTTCGTGGTGATCCAGCCCGTGGGGGCGGTCATTTTCTGGATCGCGACCCTGGCGGAAGTCAACCGGGCACCGTTCGATATGCCGGAGGCCGAGCAGGAGTTGACCGCCGGGTATCACAGCGAGTATTCGGGCATGAAGTTCGCCCTGTTCTTTATGGCGGAATACCAGAAGATGATCGTCATTTGCGCGATCGCGGCGATCCTGTATTTTGGCGGTTTCCGCGAGTTCTGGTTCTTGAAGGACACATTTTTCAGCGTGAATTATCAATGGACGCTGGGTTCCTGGCAGATCACGAACTGGTTCCTGGGCCCGCTGTATTTGTTCCTGAAAGTGGTGGCGTTGCTCTTCGGCATGATCTGGGTGCGTGCCACCTGGCCGCGTATCCGCTATGACCGCTTGATGGCGTTTGGTTGGAAGATCCTGTTGCCGCTGGCGCTGGCGATCGCTTTTATCACGGCGGCCGGCATCATTCTGGCGCAGGAGTTCAATAACCAGTTGTTCTTTTGGGCGATCCCCTTCGTGTCCATTCTGGCGGGCCTGTTTACTGTTGTGATGGTCTACCGTGAATTGAGGAGAAAAGTATCATGAGCGTGTTTGATCCGGTCATTGAATTGGTTCGTGGGTTGTTGACCTCCGGCAAGATGATGTTCGAAAAGCCGGTGACGTATCAATACCCTGAACAAAAACGCGAAGTGCGGCCGCGCTTCCGTGGGCGGCATGTGTTGAAGCGCTACGACAATGGCCTCGAGAAATGCATTGGCTGTTCCTTGTGCGCCGCGGCCTGCCCGGCTGATGCGATCTTTGTGGAAGCCTCAGAAAATACGGATGAGAAACGCTTCTCGCCCGGTGAACGCTACGCCTCCACCTACGAGATCAACATGCTGCGCTGCATCTACTGCGGCTATTGTGAAGATGCCTGTCCCACCGAGGCCATTACGCTCGGTGATAATTACGAACTCTCCTTCTACGACCGCCGTTCGGCGATCTATACCAAGGAGATGTTGCTGGAGCCCGTGCCCACCGTGGACATGACCACGCCCCGCAAGGTGGAGGCTGGTGTGTACACCCGCTCGGTGCCTGCCATGCAAGATCCTCAAGACTAGCGAGTCTCCATGTCCGGTGAATTGATCCTCTTCCTCAGTCTCGCCCTCATTGCGCTGGTGACAGCCTTCGGCATGTTGTTGAGCCGCAATGCGGTGTATTCGGCGCTGTTCCTCGTGTTGAACTTCATCACGGTGGCGGTGTTCTACCTGTTGTTGGGCGCGCCCTTCATTGCCATGGCGCAGGTCACGGTCTACGCCGGGGCGATCATGGTGCTGTTTCTGTTCGTCATCATGTTGCTCGGCGCTGAAAGTATTGCCAGCGAGTTCGACCGTCGCCAGTTGTGGCTGCCGGGCGCGCTGGCGGTGATCCTGGCTGCGGAGGCCGCCTACCTGCTGGTGACCAAGGCCCGCCCGTTGGGTGAGGTCTTGCCGCCCACAGAAGCTGCCAACACCATGGATAATCTGCGCCAGATGGGTATGACCCTGTTCAGCTCCTATTTGCTGCCGTTCGAAGTCACTTCCATTCTATTGTTGGTGGCCATGGTCGGTGCGATCGTGTTGAGCAAAAAAGAGAAAGGGGAACAGAAATAATGGTCCCGATCAATTATTACATCATCCTCTCGGCGATCCTGTTCACGATCGGCGTGGCGGGCGTACTGGTGCGTCGCAATGCGCTCATCATCTTCATGTCCATTGAATTGATGTTGAATGCCGCCAACCTGGCCATCGTGGCGTTTGCCCGCGCGCGTGAAATTGCCACGGGCCAATCACTGTTCGATGGGCAGATCTTCGTGTTCTTCGTGATCGCGGTGGCGGCTGCTGAAGTGGCGGTGGGCCTCGCGCTGATCGTGGAGATCTTCAAGTCGAAGCGCAGCATCGATGTGGACCAGCTGAGCAGTTTGAAGGGATAGTCATGTTCTTACACGAAGCAACAACTCCTGCAGGATTTTTCTTTCTCGCCCCCTGGCTGGTCTTTGCCCCGCTCATTGGCCTGTTGGTCAACCTGGTCTTCGGCTCACGCTTTAGTGAAAAGCTGATCGGAGCCGTGGCAAGCCTGGCTTCGGGTGCGGCGTTCGTCGTCAGCGTTTTGCTGGCATATTCGGTCTCCCTCGAACACGGTGAAGTGGTCCGCTGGCGCCTGGCTGAGTGGATCCACATTGGCAACCTCAGCCTCGATTGGACCTTCCGGGTGGACTCATTGTCCACGACGATGATGCTGGTGGTCTCGGGCGTGGGGACGCTCATCCACATTTATGCCATCGGGTATATGCATGAGGACGTGCGCTTCAAGCTTGACCCGGGCCGGTTCCGCCGCTTCTTCCTGTTCCTCAACCTGTTCATCGCCGCCATGATGATCCTCGTCAGCGGGGACTCCTACCTGATGCTGTTCGTTGGCTGGGAGGGTGTGGGGTTGTGCTCCTTCCTGCTCATCGGCTTCTGGTACGAGATGGATACGCTGGCGCGCCCTTCCTGGGCGAATTCGAATGCCGCCAAGAAGGCTTTCATCACCAACCGGGTGGGTGACTTTGGCTTTTTGATGGCGGGCTTTATCATGTTCTATGCCTTCGGCAGTTTTCAATTCGACGCCGTGTTCGCCAGGGTGCATGAGGTGCCCGAGAGCGTGATCGTGGCGATCACCCTCTTCATGCTGGTGGGTGTGGCTGGCAAGTCGGCGCAGATCCCACTGTATGTGTGGTTGCCTGATGCGATGGCGGGCCCAACCCCGGTCTCGGCCTTGATCCATGCCGCGACCATGGTGACCGCCGGTGTATATCTCATTACGCGCTCGTTCACGCTGTATTCAGCGGTGCATGATGCCCAGGAGATCGTGGCGCTTGTCGGTGCATTGACCGCGCTCTTCGCTGCGACCATTGCCGTTGGGCAATACGATATCAAGAAGGTGCTGGCCTACTCGACCATTTCGCAGCTTGGTTTCATGGTCGCGGCTGTGGGCATGGGTGCCTATGTGGCGGGCATGTTCCACCTCATCACGCATGCCTTCTTCAAAGCGTTGCTCTTCCTCTCTGCTGGTTCGGTCATCCTGGGCATGGAACGTGGCCATCATCATGCCGCCCATGCACATGAGCATCATGATGATCATGGTAAAGGCAAGAAAAAAGACGGCAAGAAGAAAGAAGCAGAGCACGGCCACGATGCGCACGAGGTCTTCGACCCCGGTGATATGCGTAACATGGGCGGCTTGCGCAAGACCATGCCGGTCACGTTCTGGCTGTACATGCTGGGTACCATTGCGCTGGCAGGTTTGCCGCCGTTCGCGGGTTTCTGGTCGAAGGACGAGATTCTGCTCGATGCCAGCAAACACAACATGACCGTCTACATTCTGTTGACCATCGCCGCTTTCTTTACCGCTTTCTATATGGGCCGCCAGATCTGGATGGTCTTCTTCGGTGAACATCGCCATGAAGCGGCAGCCCATGCGGAAGAAAGTCCCAAGGTGATGACGGTACCGTTGATGGTGTTGGCGGCGCTCTCGGTATTGGGTGGCGCGCTCAACCTGCCTTTCAAGGGCTTCCATCAACTCGGCCACTGGCTTGAGCATACGCTCGGTGAGATCGAAGTGCTGGGCTTTAACCTCCAAGTGGCAGGCATTTCGACCGTCCTGGCCTTGGTCGCGATCTTCTTCTCCTGGTGGCTCTATGGGCGCAACCCGCTCAAAGCCGGGCAAATCGACCCGTTGAAGAAACCGTTGGGACCTGTCTTCACCGGCATGGAGAACAAATGGTTCGTGGATGAGCTCTATCAGGCGCTTATCCTCACGCCATACACCAAACTGTCGTATTTCTTCGCCGATGTGATCGACTGGCGTTTCTGGCACGATTTTGTGCACGAGACGGTCATCGCCGGGACGTACAACTGGCTGAGCAACATTGCCCTCAACGAATATGCCGACAGCAAGGGCATCGATGCCTTTGCCAACGGTCTCGGTACGTGGACGCAATCTTTTTCAGCGACCCTCCGCAAGGTCCAAAATGGATTCGTGCGCTCTTACGCGCTGTCTGTTTTGCTGGGCGTCGTCTTAATTCTTGGATATTTGATCTTGAAATAGTTGAGGGTCAAAAGCGCAAGGCGCCTCAGCGCCCTGTGACTTTCAACCTGTGACTTTCAACCTAGAGGATAGAACATGAATTTTCTGCTAACCCTTCTCACATTCTTCCCGTTGGTGGGCATCCTGGTGCTGTTCTTCATCCCCAGCGAGCGGAAGTCCACCCTGCGCTGGACGGCGTTGGCCACCTCGCTGGTGGTTTTCGTCATCTCCATGCAGGTGCTGGCGCAATTCAAAGCCGAAAATGTCAACCTGCAACTGGTGGAGAAATACAACTGGATCACCGTCGCGGGTTGGAACATTCAATACCATCTCGGCATTGACGGTCTGAGCATCCTGCTTGTGCTGCTCACGGCGTTCCTCACGCCCATCTCCATCCTCTCCACCTGGACGGCCGTGGAAGAGCGCGTGAAGGACTTCATGATCTTCTTCCTGCTGTTGGAAGTGGGCATGATGGGTGTGTTCCTCGCGCAGGACCTGTTCCTGTTCTACATCTTCTGGGAATTCACGCTCGTCCCCATGTACTTCCTCATCGGCATCTGGGGTGGACCGCGCCGCATCTACTCGGCGGTCAAGTTCTTCCTCTACACCATGGCTGGTTCCATTCTGATGTTGCTGGCCATTTTGTGGCTTGGCATTCAAGGTAAGACCTTCTCTGTGCCTGAGCTGATCGCTCAAGGTGGCATTCCCGCCGGGACGCAATGGCTGCTCTTCCTGGCGTTCACCGCAGCCTTTGCCATCAAGGTACCCATGTGGCCCTTACACTCGTGGTTGCCTGATGCCCACGTGGAAGCACCTACTGCCGGTTCGGTCATCCTGGCGGGTGTTCTGTTGAAGATGGGTACGTATGGTTTCGTGCGCTTCAACCTGCCGCTCTTTCCGGAAGCCGCCGTCTACGCCGCCCCATGGATCGCGCTCTTTGCGACTATCGGCATCATCTATGGCGCGGCGGTCTCCTACGCCCAGTCTGATGTCAAGAAGCTGGTTGCGTATTCGTCCGTCAGCCACCTTGGTTTTGTCATGCTGGGCCTCTTTGCCCTCAACCCTGAAGGCATTGCAGGCGCCATTCTGCAAATGATCAACCACGGTCTCAGCACCGGCGCGTTGTTCCTGCTCGTCGGCATGATCTACGAACAGACCCACACCCGCGAGATCAAGGTCTATGGCGGGTTGTGGAAGATCACCCCGGTCTTCGGCACCATCATGCTCATCGTCTCGCTCTCCTCGATGGGCCTCCCCGGTCTCAATGGTTTCGTCGGCGAGTTCACCATTCTGCTTGGCGCCTGGGGCTCCACAGCGATCGGCACACCCTGGTACGCTAGTATCTCCGCCCTCGGCGTTATTATGGCGGCGGTCTACATCCTGTATATGTTCCAAAAGGTGTTCCTTGGCCCGCAAGGCGAGATCGTGGATGAAGTCAAAAAGCACGGGCATGGCATCCGCGACCTCAACTGGCGCGAGATCGTCACCGTCCTGCCGCTGCTTATCTTCATCTTCTGGATCGGTCTCTACCCCGCTCCCTTCTTCAACTTGATGGCCCCGGCCGTCAATCACCTTGTTTCGACCCTGCCCATTCCCTAGCGATCAGCGATGAATATGGCTTTTAGCTTCACCGCTAACTGCTAATCGCTACTTGCTAAAAGCTACCGGCTAAAAAATATGAACCTAACCTCTCTCGATTACGAAGTGCTCACACCCTATATCCTGCTCACCGTATGGGCTTGTGTGCTCCTGCTGGTGGACCTGTTCATCCCAAAGGGCCGCAAGGGGCTCACGGCTCTGCTCTCGGCGTTGGGGCTGGCGGTTACGCTTGGCTTCACACTCGCGCAAATTGGGCGCACAGGCCTTGGCTTCAGCGGCATGGTGGTGATGGACGGCTTCTCCACCTTCATCAACGCCCTCCTGCTGGTTAGCGGCCTGCTGGGCATCGCTGTTGCCTACGGGTACGTCAAACGTATGGGGCTCGAGCGCGGTGAATATTACGTGCTGCTGCTGTTCAGCGTGACCGGCATGATGCTCATGGCGCAGGCCACCGACCTGATTGTCGTCTTCCTTGCGCTTGAACTGCTCTCCATTCCGCTCTACGTGCTGGCCGCTTTTGCCCGCCCCAAGATCGAATCAGAGGAAGCCGGCATGAAGTACTTCCTGCTCGGTGCTTTTTCAACTGGATTCGTCGTCTACGGCATCGCCCTCATCTTCGGCGCGACCGGCTCCACCAGTCTTGCAGCCATCGTGGAATCCGCTTCGCAAGCAAGCTCGAACCTGCTCCTGACCATTGGAGCTGCCCTGCTCCTCATCGGCTTCGGCTTCAAGGTCGCGGCTGTGCCCTTCCATATGTGGACGCCCGACGTCTATCAGGGGGCTCCCACAGCCGTCACCGCCTTCATGTCCTCCGGCGCCAAGATCGCTGGTTTCGCGGCTTTGTTGCGTGTGTTCGCCACCGCCTTCCCCGCCATTGCCGTGGATATGACCGACGTCCTCTGGGCCCTCGCTGCGTTGACGATGGTTGTCGGCAATGTCACTGCCATTTCTCAAACCGATATCAAACGTATGCTGGCCTATTCCAGCATTGCACATGCAGGTTACATCCTGATGGCCTTTGTGCCCTATGGCAACCCTGCCGTCCGTGATGTCTCCATTGCCGCCGGGTTGTTCTACCTGGTCTCCTATGCCATCACCAATTTTGGCGCGTGGGGTGTGGTTATCGCTCTGGAGAACAAGGAAGGCAAGGGCCTCGCCATCGAAGAATACGCCGGGCTGGGCAGGAAACATCCCGCCCTGGCCGCCGCAATGACGGTCTTCATTCTCTCGCTCATCGGCTTTCCCCCGACCATCGGCATGGTTGGCAAGTTCTACCTCTTCCGTGCCGTGATCGATGGCGGCTATACCTGGCTTGCCATCATCGGTGTCGTGACCTCCCTCATCTCCGCGTTCTACTACCTGCGGGTGGTCGTCACCATGTACATGAAAGAGGGTGAGCCCGCCACCGAGCGCGAAACCTGGCTGGGCATTGCCACAGCCGCCACCGCCCTGCTGACTGTGGGCATCAGTCTCGCACCGCAAGCCCTGTTCGAATGGGCCAGCACCGCCGTATTGAAACTGTTCTAACGCTCTCGTGGTTTTCGCAGTGCAGGGATGGAGCTACTCCATCCCTGTTTTTTTGCCCCTATTCAGAATACAAACGCACCTGTCCCTTACCCATGTGCTTGGCAATATACAAGGCATGATCTGCGTGGCTAAGCAGTTCATCGAGCGAGTGAATGGTCTGGCTGTCGCCCTTCTGCATACAGGCCACGCCCAGGCTGGGACTGAGGAAGACCCGCCCTCGGCCGGTCTCGATCTGCAGTTCCTTGAGCGTCCGGCAGATGCGTTGCCCCACCAATACACCGTGCTGGGGTAGTGTTTCGGGCAGCAGTACCACGAACTCATCGCCGCCGTAACGGCCGGCGATCTCTGTGGAACGCAGGGACGATTGAATAATGTTAGCCATGGCGGTGAGGGCCTGGTCGCCCACTGCATGCCCATACTGGTCGTTGATCTGTTTGAAGTCATCCACATCCAGCATCAACGCGCATAGGGGATGCTTGTAACGAACCGCCCGCTTCCATTCCTGTTCGGCCAGTTTGATGAAGTGCCGCCGGTTGAAGAGATTGGTCAACGGGTCGCGCGTGGCCAAGTCTTCCAGCAAGGCGTGCATGCGTTTGTGTTCATCCAGTTCAAGCTGCAGCTTTTCTTTTTGCAGGCGTTGGATCTCGGCATCACGTTGGGCGGTTTCGATCTGCTGCGATACACGCAGGGCGGATAACTGTTTCAGCGCGCCTTCCCCGGCGATTGCCTCCTGCAGGATCTGGTAGGCTTTGAAGTGTTCCAAAGCCTGCTGAAACTCCCCGCGTTTTTCATGGATCTCTGACAGGCTCTTGTGACAGCGCGCCTGTTCGTTGCGCATGTCCATGCCTTGGGCCACGGTCAGGGCCTTGGTCAATTCGTGTTCGGCGAGCCCCAGGTCGTTCTGACCGAGATAGACCTGGCCCAATTCGGCCAGCACATACACTGAGCTGATATCGCGCCCATAAGTATCGAACAGTTGCGCGGCTTGTTGCAAGCCTGAGCGCGCCTGTTCGTATTCCCCTAATTTGGCGAGGATCTCCCCAATGGTGGCTGCGAGGTTGATCTCATCCCGCTTGAGGCCGGCCTGTTGAGCCAACACCAGGCTGCGTTGCGCCATTTCCAAGGCGGCTGGCAGGTTGTGGGTTTCCATTAGGGTGTAGGCCCAATTGTTCAAAATACGCGATTGCCCGGTGAGATTCCCTGACCGGATGAAGATCTCATGGGCCTCCTCGTACATGCTTAATGCTTCGGCGGGGTCTTTGTAGGTGCTGGCGGTCAGGTCCAGGCACCAGGCGGTCCATTCGAGCAGCCCGGCTTCGCGTGCCATCTTCAAGGATTTGAATCCAAACTCGAGGGCGGCAGGATAGTTCCCGGCGTAGTAGTATGCCCAGCCCAGGGTGTACCATGCGCCAACCATCACCTCCGGTTGCGGCTGCCCCTGGATACAGGCCAGGGCCTCCAGGGCACGGGTCAGGGCGCTTTCCAACCTCCCCGATTCGCCGTCCAAAAATGACAGGGTGATCAGGCTGAGGGCCACGCCGCGTTCATAGGGTTGTGCCAGTGCCTGGGCGGCTTGCAGGGCTGCAGAGCTGAGCGTCAGCGCGCGTTCAGGTTCGGCAATGCGTAACTGCCAGGCCTGAACGTTCAACTGGTCGATCTGTTCACGCGTTGAAATGGTTTGAGGGGCAGGGTCAGGTTGTGATGAAGCGCGAGGCGTTTGTCCGCTTTCCAAGATATTTCTCCGAGGGGATGCGCAACAAGTCGGAAAGAGTCAAATGATGAAGTATGTCTACCCTGACAGTATAGCATATCGGATTTGGGCAGGCTGTGGAATCAAAAACGGGACCGTGGCTCTGGCGCGGTCCCGTTCGAGAGCAGGGATGGTGAGAAGCCCCTTATAGCTTGCGCTGCGTGAGAGGGGTTTATCCCTCGCGTGGGGCGCGCATTTCATCGAGCCGTTGACGCAACTCGATCTTGCGCTCATCGGCGGCGTGGCGCACATCATCGAAGAAGTTCTGCCCGCGATCACGCAATTGGGCACGCAGGTTCTCGCCGGATTCCGGCGCCAGCAGCATGGCAATGGTGCCGCCCACCAGCGCGCCCACCAGGATGCCGATCAGAAAGCCAAACATTCGTCTCATGGAAATCTCCTCTTGTAGCTGTTCTCAAACCGCCATTTTCGGCGGCGTTCTTTTTTGCAGGTTTCTCAGACAAAATTATTATAGATGAAATCCCGGTTTTGTGGAATAATCAGCCTTGCCGCGCGTATCCTGTAAAGAACGCGACGGCCATCTTATTTCAAGCTGTCCAGCGCGGCAAACAGAGGGCGACCGCACCAAACGGCTCCTACCTTTCGGAGGATACCATGTCTACGTTACCTGCTCTTTCCACCAGCGCGGCGACGCGCAAAAAAGTGACCACGCTTACACTGCGCCAGAAAAAGGAGCGCGGCGAGTTGATTACCATGCTCACCGCCTACGATTACCCCACCGCCATGGCAATGGACAAGGCCGGTGTGGATGCCATCCTCGTTGGCGACTCGCTGGCGATGGTGGTGCTCGGTTATGAAAACACGCTGCCGGTCACCATGGATGAGATGCTCCACCACGCTCGCGCTGTGGCTCGCGGCGCAAAGACCGCCCTGCTCGTGGGCGATATGCCGTTCATGTCGTATCAGGTTTCTGTCGAAGAAGCCGTGCGCAATGCCGGTCGCTTTTTGCAGCAGGGTGGCATGGATGCCGTTAAGCTCGAAGGTGGGCGCGAACGTGCCGAGGCCGTCCGTGCGATCACGAACGCGGGCATTCCGGTGATGGGTCATATCGGGCTGACGCCACAATCCATCAATCAGTTGGGCGGTTTCCGCGCGCAGGGCAAGACCACTTTGGCCGCCAAACGCCTGGTGGAGGATGCTCAAATTCTGGAGGAGGCGGGCGCATTCAGCCTCGTGCTTGAATCGGTTCCGGCACGGCTGGCCGACCTGATCTCGAAGCGCATCTCCATCCCCACCATCGGCATCGGTGCAGGCGTGGGCTGTGACGGCCAGGTACTGGTCACGCATGACCTGCTCGGCCTGTTCGATCGTTTCACACCCAAGTTCGTCAAGAAGTATGCGAACTTCCACAGCGAGATGCAAAAGGCTTTCGCCGATTACATCGAAGACGTGGAGACCAAACGCTTCCCCGCCGCGGAGCACACCGTCGAAATGGACGACCGCGAGTGGGAAGGCTTGCTGAAAGAATTGGAATAACCCATCGGGTGACGATCATTTGCAGAAGTGACCGTCACCTTTCTTTTTATGACCGATATTCTCATCCTCGGCACGGGGGCTTTGGCCTGTCTCTTTGCGGCGCGGCTCACGCACGCGGGGCACATCGTAACGCTGCTCGGCACCTGGCGCGAGGGCATTGAAGCGCTCCGTGCCGATGGCGTCCGCTATGTGGATGCGGATGGCGCAGAGCACAACTTCAAAGTCCGCGCGACGGATGACCCGGCCGAGTGCGCCGGAGCGACGACTGCCATTGTGCTGGTCAAAGCCTGGCAGACGGAGCGCGCCTCGCGCCAACTCCAAACCTGCCTCGCTAAAGATGGACTCGCCCTGACCCTCCAAAACGGACTTGGCAACTACGAAACGCTGGTACAGCAGCTTGGCCCTGAGCGTGTGGCTCTCGGTTCCACCACCACCGGTGCCACCCTGCTTGGCCCGGGTTGGGTGCGGGCAGGCGGGGAGGGTATCATCTCTCTCGGACAGAAGCAGGCTGTGGCTGGGTTGGAAGCGGGTCTGAAGTCCGCCAATTTCAATGTGCAGGTTGTCGATGATCCGCAGGCTTTGATCTGGGGTAAGCTGATTATCAATGCGGCCATCAACCCATTGACCGCCTTGCTCAAGGTCCGCAACGGCGAATTGCTCGACCGCCCCTCGGCTCGTGTGCTGATGGGCGAACTGGCACGCGAGGCGGCTGCAGTGGCCCAAGCCGAGGGTGTGACGCTGCCATTCGCAGACCCGGTTGCTGCCGCTGAAGAGGTGGCGCGCAAAACATCGTCCAATCAGTCTTCCATGTTGCAGGATGTGCTGCGTGGGGCCCGCACCGAGATCGATGCGATCTGTGGCGCTGTTGTTAGACGGGCCGAAAGGCATGCGCTGGCTGTGCCGGTCAACCGGGTGTGCTGGCAACTGGTAGACAGTTTGAGCGGGTGACATTCTTCCCCAAATTCGGTGAACTTTGAGCGATTACCGGCCGCGATGAGCATGGTAAGATTCGGGCATTCCTTTTATCGGAGGTTTGAATGCGCAAGTGGTTCATTGCGGCCTTACTTTTGTTGGTGTTGATCCCCTTCCCGGCGCAGGCGCAAGCCGCCCTGGTGTTCGACAACCTGGATGTAAAACTGTGGTCTGAATATGACCAACCCAGCATGCTGGTGATCTACGATTTTCAACTGACGCCGGACGCCGCGCTGCCGGCCAGCCTCAAGGTGCGCGTGCCGCGCGATGCCAACATCATCGCCGTGGCCTATGAAGACAATGGTGGCTACTTGAACGCCGAGTTTGCCGGACCCGAAGAGGACGGTAACTGGCAGGTGATCACACTGTTCGTCAAAGTTCAAGCGGCATACCGCATTGAATATTACCAGCCCTTGCAACGCGACGGCGCGGTGCGTTCTTTTACCTATCAATGGCCCGGAGATTATGCGGTCAATAACTTCCGTGTAGAGGTTCAGGTGCCGGAAGACAGCACTGCCGTCAAATCCACGCCGATGGTGCCATTTGCGCCCAGCCAGCCGTTTTTGAACGGCAGTGTCTCCCGTGACAATCTATCCGTTGGCGAGACCTACGCGATCGACCTGGAATACACCCGCGTCAGCAATGACACGGTTGTGCCACCGAGTTCATCGCAGGTGGACGCCTCCGAGCCGGTCACCACCGATACTGTCGGGCGGGTGACGCTCGATAACCTGCCTTACATTCTGGGCGGAGTGGGGCTGCTGTTGATCCTCGGCGCGGCCTACTACTTCTGGCAATCGCGCGCTACGACCCCGGCAAGAACCCGCAAGCGTTCGCACAAACATGCTGAAGAGGATGGTCCGCAGACCTACTGTCACGAATGCGGCACACGCGCCAACGCCGAAGACCGCTTCTGCCGCGTATGCGGCACCAAGATCCGCGCTGGATAAAAACACAGCCTCCCACGAATGGGAGGCTGTGTTTTTATTTTGACGACGGGCGTGCACCCTCTCATCTAACGCCGTGTAAAGAAATAACGGATCTCCCGCCCGAGTGGGTACAATGGCAACAGGTCGGCGCGATAGCCCTTCCCGGCATAGGCCTGCATCAACGTCACGGCTTTCTTCAGCACGGCACGGTCATACGTCAGCGGCAGGGTCATCAACTCGGCAATGGCAGGATGGGGGTAACGTCCCTTTACGCGATGATAGATGCCGAACTCCAACTGCCAGGCGTCCAGTTCGCCATACACTGAGAGCGCCATCACCGGCCCTTGCTGCAAGTGCCGTGCCTCATGGATGATCAGGGTCTTGATGCGCAGGTCGTCCATCGATGTCTCGTAATTATAGTAATGCGCATTCAGGCGGATATTTCCAAATATGGTCCAGAACGCACCGATATTCGGGCGCACCTCCTTGAAGTTGACCTTCGTCCGGTGCACGCGCAAAAACTGGACCGCTGCGCTTCCCTCCTCCCCCAGGCTTGCCACCGCTTCGAACAGCCGCTCCTTCCACAAATCATGTTCCATGCCGATGCTCCCGTAACCAAATTCGGACTTTGACGACACAACAAGTATAAATCATGTCAATAAGTTACACACAGCCACATTTAACCGCATAAAAAGCTAGAATGGTTCATAAGATAGGAAACAAGTACCGCTTTCAAACGTGATAGTTCCCGGCTGGTAATTTTCTGTACAATGAAAGCAGACCTATCAAGGAGATGATCATGTTCAAACAAAAATTTGCGCTGACCCTTCTGCTTACCATCGCCCTCCTGTTTATACAGGTGGGGGCAGTTGCCGCGCAAGGCACGGCTTCTGTCACCGGTGTCATCCAAAGCATCACATCCGAAACTGACGCCAGCAATGTAACCACGATCCTCGTTGTGCTGGATGTGCAGGGGACTGCCACCACCGTGCGCCTGAGCGTGGACAATGCCGCAACTCTCGGGCTTATCACACTTGACCCGGTAACCAATGCTCCTGTTGCAGTGGGTGCCATGATCAGAGAGACCATCACCCTCGATGCCACGGTCATCATCCCTGACACCACGGAAGAAGAAACCCCGGTTCATCCTCTGGCCGCCATCCTCGCATCCTTCTTCGGTACCGACCCTGCCCTGATCAATGGCTATCATGAAGATGGCTATGGCTTTGGGTTGATCGCGCAGGCGTTGTGGATGTCCAAAAACATCACCGATGATGCCTCTCTTGCAGGAGAGATCCTCGATGCCAAGAAGACCGGCGATTACTCGGCCTTCTTCCCCGAAGGCACTGCAGACATCCCCACCAACTGGGGTCAGTTCAAGAAGGCGGTTGCTGAAAAGAAGAACAGCCTGGGCGTGGTCGTCTCGGGGCAGGAAGATAAACCCGGGCATGAAAACAATGGCAACCCCCATAATGATGATAATGGGCAAGGCAATGGTCAGGGCAATAACGGTCACGGTAACGGCCAGGGCCAGAACAAAGATAAGGATAAGAAGAACAAACCTTAACCCGGTTATGAACGACTTCAAAGGAGCGGCAAAAGCCGCTCCTTTTTTGATAGCAACTGATAGCCATCTCCATTACAATTGCAGGTATGAGACCTGTAGCCATCCTTGGAATTGGACAAACTCCGATCGACGAACACTGGAACCTCTCCCTGCGCGAGATCGGCGGGAATGCCGCCTTTGCCGCCATGCAGGATGCCGGCATGAACAAGGTCGATGCGCTGTTTGTCGGTAACATGCTCTCGCCGCTGGTGGATGGACAGAACCAGCTCGGCACGTTCTTCTCCGACTGGATCGGTTTGTGGCACCAGGAGTCGGTCAAGGTGGAGGCGGCTTGTGCTTCCGGTGCGGCGGCTTTGCGGGCGGGGCTGATGGCGGTCGCCTCCGGTGATATCGATTCGGCGCTGGTAGTGGGGGTGGAAAAAATGACCGATAAAGCCGGACATGATGTGACCTCCGCGCTGGCCACGGCGGCCGATGCCGATTACGAAGTGGAACAGGGGATCTCGTTCGTGGGTATCAATGCCCTGGTAATGCGCCGCTATATGCACGAGTTCGGGTGGAAGCACGAGGACTTTGCGCCGTTCTCGATCAACGCCCATGCCAATGCCATGCACAATCCGTATGCACGGCTGCATGAAAAGATCACGCTCGAGAAATTCGAGAGGTCCTCGATGGTGGCAACGCCCATCAACCTGCTGGATGCCTCACCGATCGGTGATGGTGCAGCGGCAGTGATCATCGTCCCGGCTGAGAAGGTGATGTCGGTGGCGGGGCGGCCGCGGGTCGTGATCGCCGCCTCAGCCTCGGCGACGGATACCATTGCAGTGCATTCACGCAAAGATCCGCTATTCCTTTCGGCGGCGTATGCCTCGTCGAAGCGGGCCTATGAGATGGCCGGAATTGGGCCGCAGGACATTGATGTGTTTGAGTTGCATGACGCCTTTTCGATCATGGCTGCACTTTCGTTGGAAGCCAGCGGGTTTGCCGAACGAGGCCAGGGAGTGAGGTTGGGCCTCGATAACGAGATCAGCCTCGGCGGAAGAGTGCCCGTCTGCACTCGCGGCGGCTTGAAGGCCCGGGGTCACCCGGTCGGCGCGACGGGGATGTACCAGGTGGTGGAGGTCGTCCAGCAGTTGCGCGGCGAGTGCGGCGCAACCCAGGTGCAAGGTGCGCGCATTGGCATGGCGCAGAATATTGGCGGCTCGGGAGCGACCATCCTGACGCATATTTTGAAGGCGGAATGAACAGTTGGGGAGGTGCTGTAACGGTGTTACGGGTCTTCCCCCCAGATTTGGGGTGTTTCCAGGGGTGTGCCAGTATCAGCGGGGTATGTCAAAATTACAATCACATTCCGCTTTTTGCGTTACCATTGAATCCTGAATTGGAGTCTTTTATACTTGGTATCTGATTGAAAGGAGTTTCTTATGCCGAATAACAAGCGCAAGTTGGACCGGCGCAGTTTTACTTATTACATGCAGGTCCTTGATGACAGCACCAAGCAGACTCTTGGGTACCTTTCAGATATCAGTTCCGGTGGTTTCAAATTGGATTGTGACCGGGTTCTGCCGATCGGGCAGGATTACCGCATGGTGATCCAGTTGAACAGTGAGATCGCCGATAAGACGACCATGACTTTCATTGCCCGCAGCAAATGGTGCCGCCCCGACCATATCGACCCGACCTCATACAATGTAGGGTTCGAGATCATCAACATGGCCCCGGGCGATATGGTCATCTTCCAGCGCATGTTTGAAAAGTACGGTTCCCAGCAGGCCAATCGCAAATCTGATAACTATCTCTGGCGTTGAGACCAGCCAGTGCGATCATCACGCGAACAGGCGGCACTACCATGCCGCCTGTTTTTTTATTCGCGGGATGCGCGCGCTTGTTGTACAATTGGCTGCATGAAATTTACAACGCTGCGTTCCATTGTTCGTTTTGTAATGAGGCTGATCGCCGATGTGGAAGTGACCGGGGTTGAGCATGTCCCGGCGGGGAATTTCATCGCTGCAGCCAATCACCTTGGCCGGCTGGATACCGCTGCCCTGCTGTGCGTGATTGACCGCGAAGACATCATCATGCCCGTGGCGGAAAAGTACAAGAACCATCTCTTGTTCGGTGCCATTGGGCGTGCCGCCAACGCCATCTGGTTGAACCGCTTCGATGCCGATTTCGCCGCCCTACGCAAGATCCTCGAGCGCATGGAGCTGGGCGGGATGCTGGTCATTGCGCCTGAAGGAACCCGGTCCAAGACCGAGGCCCTGCAGGAAGGAAAAATGGGTGTGGCTTTTCTGGCCAGCAAAAGCGGCTACCCGGTGATGCCTGTGGCTGTGACCGGGACCGAAGACCGTGCGGTGCTCGAAAACCTGAAGCGCTTCCGGCGCAGCAAGATCGTGGTGCGCGGTGGCGAACCGTTCACCATCGAGATCCCCAAAGGCAAGGGCCGTGAGCTGGCCATGCGTGAAGCGACTGATGAGATCATGTGCCGCATTGGCGCGTTGCTCCCGGAAAAATATCGCGGGGTCTACGCCGACCATCCGCGCCTGAAGGAATTGCTCGCGCAACAATGACCATGCTGTTGACCCTGCGTTCCATCATCCGGGCCTTGCTCAGCCTCATTGGGCGATTCGAGATCCACGGACGGGACAATGTTCCGCCCACCGGGGGCATTGTCATTTCATCCAACCATATCGGCATCCTCGATATTGTAATGGTCTATTTCGCCATCGACCGCACCGACCTGTTCATTCCGGTGGCGGAGAAGTGGGAAAAGATCGGCTGGATCAAATGGCTGGGTGGGCAGTTGAACTTTCTGTTCGTAGACCGCTATAACCCCGATTTGAAAGCCCTGCGGAAAATGATCGCCTTGATGGAAGATGGAAAATGCCTGGTGATCGCGCCTGAAGGGACCCGCTCGCGCACCGGCGCATTGATCGATGGGCGCCCTGGTGTGGCTTATCTGGCGGCGCGTTCCGGGTTCCCGGTCATCCCTGTGGCGATCACCGGGACGGAAGATAAGGTCGTTTTGGGAAATGTCAAGCGGTTGAGGAAATCGCCCATCACGCTCACGGCGGGCAAGCCGTTCATCATTCCGCCTCTGCCGAAGGCCGATCGTGATGCCGCCCTAAAAACCTACACCGACGAAATCATGTGCCAGATGGCGGTGTTATTGCCCGAACGTTATCGGGGGGTGTATGCCGAACATCCACGTTTG
>CAZJMZ010000006.1:22809-28314 GCA_964547115.1 uncultured Anaerolinea sp.
CCTTTCCACTCATCACCATCCACGATGAGCTGTCCACGCAGAAAGACCTTCTCGGGGTAACCCACTAATTCCCAACCTTCATACAAGTTATAGTCAGTGCGTTGATGTGAGTGCGCCACACCATACTGCACTTTCTTTTCCGGGTCCCAAATCACGATATCAGCATCGGCACCCGGCACAAGCGCACCCTTGCGCGGATATAAGCCAAAGATCTTCGCCGGGTTTGTACACATGTATTCCACGAACTGATTCGGTGTGATGTGCCCTGCCCGCACGCCATACGTCCACAACACAGGCATACGGTCCTGGATGCCGGGCAGACCATTGGGGATCTTGGTGAAATCATCACGGCCCAACTCCTTGCCGGGGATGGCAACCGCGCCTCCCTCATAAACGATGGGCCTGCTTCCGTCAAAATAGAATGGACAATGGTCCGTGCCGATCGTCTGCAAAATGCCCTGTGATAAGCCCTCCCACAGGCGACGGTTATCCTGCGCCGTGCGCATGGGCGGCGAGCAGATCCACTTGGCGCCATCGGCTTTGTGCAGGTCGTCGATGGTGAAGAACAGATATTGCGGACAGGTCTCGCCCATCACTTTGACCCCGCGTTCACGAGCATATTTCAGCATATCCACTTCACCGCCCGCATTCATGTGGACGATGTAGACCGGTGCATCAGCCTGCTCAGCCATCGCGGCCATGCGCAGCGATGCTTCCACGGCGCCCCAGGCCGGGCGGGTGAGCGCGTGCCATTCGGGGGTCGTCTTGCCCTGTGCCAGCGCCTGGGCCGTGAGCGTTTCGATCACATCACCGTTCTCGCAATGCGCCATCACCAGCATGCCGTTGTCTCTGGCGACCTGCAAGGCTTTGAAGATGCCGCCATCGTCAAGGCGCAGGCGTCCGTTATAAGCGGTGAAGACCTTGAGGGTTTGAATCCCCATCTTCATCAGGGAGGGGATCTCTCTGGCGATCTGCTCATCGAAGCGCGTGAGGTTCATGTGGAAGGAATAATCGATGGCAGCTTTCTCGGCCATCTTCATCCATACGTCCACGGAATGCTGAAAGCCCTGCTGTTCCAATACCACAAAGTCCATGACCGTGGTGGTGCCGCCAAAGGCCGCGGCCTTGTGACCGGTGTAATGGTCATCAGAGGAGACGGTGCCAAACATGGGCAGGTCCAGGTGCACATGCGGGTCCACGCCGCCGGGCAGGATCAGCTTGTGGGTGGCATCGATCACTTGGGCAGAATCAGCCTCAAGGTCCAGACCGACGCGGAGGATCTTTTCGTCCTGAATCAAAATGTCAGCCTTGAACGTGTCTGAAGCCGTGACAAGCGTCCCGTGTTTGATGAGGGTGAGAGTCATGGAGTGCCTCCTGAGAGCGCGTAGAGGGTGCCGGTCTCTGAGAACCGGTCGTAAGCCGCGACGTATAACGCACCCGGCACGAGCGCGCCGCCGATGGGCTTGGAGCCCTCTTCAAGATCGAACGACCAGATCGGCTCAGGGGCGCCGGGCGGCACCATCACGCATTGAATGCGGCGGCCGGTGGGGCCGCAGAGATAGGCTTCACTATTTTCCCCGATGGCAATGAGGCGCGCATCGACCAGTGGGAATTCAAAGTTACCCACGAGGCGGCTTTGGGCGTCGAGCCAGACCATGCGGCCATTGGTGTATTCAGAACTGTAATACAGCCAGGCCAGGCCGTTGGGGGTGAGACCTTGCAGAACGGGGTTGAACAATACGAAGGAGGCGGCTTCCCATGAACGCATGGGCTCCACCTGCAAACCGGCTTCGGTGTTGCGCCAGCGCATGACCGTGTGCCCGTTGCGATAGTAACTGCCTCCATCGGTACCGGTGAAAAAGGCCGGTTCGGTGAACAACACCTGCGCCTGCGGCAGGATGGGCAGCTCCTGAATCTGACCGGTCGCCGCATCGAGTGCGGCGTCTTTGAGATAGACCAGGGTTTCATCGGCATTGAGCGTGGGCGGTACATCAATGTAAGTGTCGGCGGCGGTCTTGCGCCAGGTGAGCACGCCTTGCGGCGAGATGCCCACCACCGCATCGATCAGGGTGACATAGACCATGCCGCTCGGCCCCACCACCGGGCCGGAGGTGGCTTCACGCGTGGAGGAGGCTTCCACATCCCAGAGCAATTGTCCCTGCGGGTCGAACGCGCTGACATGTCCGCGCGTGTCGGAGAGGTAGATGTGGCCTTGCGCATCGAGCGCAGGCGTGCCCACAGGCGTGCCCGTCAATGAGACCTGCCAGCGTGGTTCCCCTTGCGGCGAAAAGGCCAGCAGCACATTGGCCCGCCCTGCAATATAGACCGTGCCGTCGGCCGCCACGACAGGTCCGCCGGATGGTCCGCCGGGGATCTCGGCCTGCCAGCCCAACTGCGGTTCGGCTGGCATACTGACCGGAGCGAACAACGTGCCGTAGGGGTCGTGGAATTGCGCGGCCCACAACTGTCCGCCCGGCACTTGCAGGGTGACGGTGGCTGCGTTGAACTGATATTGATTGCGCTGGTAATATAACCCGCCGCCGAGCACCACCGCAGTCAGTATAACCGCCGCCCACACCCGCTTTTCATGCCGCTCGTACCAATCACGCCAGCGGATGAGCACACGCGCTTCGAACCATTCGCTGAACTGCTGTGGCAACAACCCCGCGCGCCGGCCGAACTCTTTTTCGGTCAGTTCGATGCGCAGGCCCTCGCCCAGCAGGTTGAACCCCAGAATGCCGACAAACAGGAACGACCCGATGATGAGCAGCGCACTGGGGTCTGAGATCTTCACCAGCGCGGTCGATAGCATCTGACCCAACTCGGGCAGCCCTGCCACATTCACCGATTGAAAATCGAACACTTCGATCCACACGCCGCCGCCGATGTAAATGCCCAGGAACCCGAGCGAGGCGGTGACCAGCAAGGTGCTGCTGATCTCGAAGGCCAGCAGCACCCACACCAAAGACATGATCTGGCGCAGGATGTGATTGAACAGGATGAGACGTTCCCCCGCCCCCAGCGCGCGTGCCGCTTCCACATATGTCTGCTGTTTGACAAGACGCGTCTGTTCGCTGACCATGCGGGCTGTTTCTGCCCAACCGGTTAATCCCAGCCCGAAGATGAATGCCGCCAAACCCCGATCAACGCCGACCGCGTATATGCCGATCATTGCCACCAGCAACACCGGGATGGACAGCAACGAGGAGAGGATGGAATCAAGCCGCCTTGCTGCGCGTCCCTCCGCCCACCCCACCAGCAGGCCAATGACGATTCCCACCAACAGCCGGAACCCCGCCACAGCCATGACCATGATCAGGGTCGGGCGTACACCCCACAAGATACGGCTCCATAGATCGCGGCCCCAACGGTCGGTGCCCAGCAGGTAACCAGGAATGGTAAAGGCCGGGTACGGCGGCGTGCGGACCTTGCCATTCACCTGCAGGGTGAAATTTTCCTTCATCGGGTCCTGTGGGGCAAACGTCGGTCCCAGCACAGCCAGTATCACCATGAACAACACCAGGCCTGCCCCCACCACCAGAGGCCAATTCAGCCGACCTTTTTTGAACCAGTGCTTAATAACGAGGTTCATGTGCCCGCCCCCTGGGTCTCGTATACGTCCATACGCAGGCGCGGGTCGAGCAGGCGGGCGATGAACAGTGCGCCGAGATCGATCAGCAAAAAGAGCAGCACCAGCGCGGTCAGCAGTCCCGCCATGGTGGCCGGGGTGAGCACGGTGTTGGCGGCAAAGCCCACTGTGGGTTGCAGCACGGTGCCGATGAATTTTCCCAGGCCCGGCCAGTTGAAGAGCCGCTCGATGACGATCAATTCGGCCACCATCAGTCGCGCAGAATAAGCCACCGCCTGCAAGATGGCAGCGCTGATATTGCGAAAGGCAAAACGGTTCTTCATGCTTTGGAAGGTATGCCCCAGCCCAATACTCGCCTTGACGTATGGCTTTTGCAGCTCATCCACGAGCGCGCTGCCTGTCACCTGCGCGATCTTGACCGTTGGCTGTACCATCAGCACCAGCACCGGCAGGATCAGATGTGCATCCCAACCAAAACCTTGAAACGGAATGATGACCCCCGGGCCATAGAGTGTGATGAGCAGAAAGATCAGGATCAGAAGGATGGCAATATAAAACCCCGGCGAGGCCAGCCCAATGGTGGCAAGCACGGTCAACCATGGCGCCACTTTCAAACTGTCGCGCCGCACGGCCAGGCGTCCCAGCAGGAGTCCCGCAATAATGCTCAGGCCGAGCGCGATCACCAGCAGGCCGAGGCTGTTCACACCAAGGCGCGCAATCGCCAGCGGCACAGATTCGCCATTGAAGGTGGCTCCAAAATCGCCGTTGGAAAAACGTGCCAGATAGGCAAAATATTCGGGGAACAACGGTGGGATGATGGTCTCACCGGCGGCATATGGATTGGCTGAGGCGACGACCGGCTCGAAATAGAACGCAAAGGTAAAACCGATAAAGTTGGCCAGCAGCAACACGAGCGGGAACGCCAGCAAGCGGCGAAGTACGAACCGGATCATGGCACATCCCCGTCTGCGGCCCGGTACTCTTCAGGTTGTTCTTTGATGCCCAGCAATGCGATCAGGACCTCCGGCGGAATATCCACGGCGGGCAGGTCGGTCTGGTAGGTCTGTTCCTGTTCGGCGCGTTCACGCAGGGACTTCCATAGCAGTTCGCGTTCTTCGTTCTGGACGACCAGGTCGTTCAACAGGTGGGCATGCAACAGGTATTCCCCCGTAGTGTAGAGAAAGGTCAGGCGCTTCCACTTATCCGCTTTGATCGGTTCTTTCAACTTCTCCAGTGCACCCAATTGGATCTTGTAATATTCCTCACGCGCTCGCGGGTGATCGGCTTCGTCCTTGAGCAGTTCGCCGCGGGTGGTCAACTCGTGACCGTTGACCTGCGCGATATATTCGATCTGTCCGCTGCGGTCACCGAAGGTTGAGGGCTGGTAAAAGGCCAGGTAGTCCACGGCCACAACTTTGGGAGCGGTGCGAAGCGGAATCCGGTACCAGCCCAGCAGGCGCGCGATCTCCAGGTCGCGCGGCGAGGGGATCAGGCAAACCAGAACCAGAGAGGTGTGGGAGATGGGCATGTGTAAAAAAGAAAGTGGAAAGCAGTGAGTCGATTCTACCCGCTACTTTCCACTTTCCACAATCATTTTAAAGGACAGAGCTAAGCCAACCCAACTTCCTGGTTAAACTCGACGATCAACTCGTCAATTTGATCGGCTTGTTTTTGCACATCGGTCCAGTAATTCGGTTCATACCATTGCGCTTGAATCTCTTGATACGTGCGGCCCTGCTGCTCGACCCAGGTGTAGTATTTGAGGTTATGCACCCGGCGGCGTTCGGGGTAGCGCAGTTCGAGCATGTTGTCGGTGGATTGGCCGTGCAGGTGGCGGGCAAAATCTGCGGCGGCATCCTTCTCAGAGTACGCCCCAAACTCCTGGTGCATTTCATGCAGGCGTGAACGATAGAGTT
>CAZJMZ010000007.1:0-17058 GCA_964547115.1 uncultured Anaerolinea sp.
CTGCAGCCTCATCCATGTGACTGAGATCGAGGATGAAGTTGTAATCGCGCATGGCGGAGAGTAATTTTTTGCCTTCGTCAGTGAGCGGACCGGGGTCATTGGTGCCACCGCAATACCGCGTCCCGGCCCAGGCAAGGCCGATCAGGCGCAGCCCCCATTCATACCAATCGGCCAGCTCGTGCGGCGAGCGGATGCCATCCGCGCCTTCCATGAGGTAGATCAGACCAACAGGGTGACCATCCCCTTCTTTAGCAGGCGTGGACCAATGTCCGATGACAGAATCAAGTTCAGGTTTGGAGGCAATGAGGCGGAAATGCTCGGGATGAGAATCGGCCAGTTTGCGGTAAAGCAGGATCTGGTCACGATAGAGGCGGTGGGCGGTGTCGTAATCCGGATACCAGAGGGTGTCCCACAACTCCCGTCGTCGGGCCGGTGCGGCAAAGAGCGTCGAGAAGATGACGGCCACTTCACCGCGCTGGTATTCGGGCCAACCCAGCAGACATTCGCCGTTGCGTTCGGGAATCATGGTTCCCACTTCCAGGTGGCGCGTTTCACTGACCGGGCGCAAGTAATCGCGCTTGTAGGTAAGCATGTTCCACGCCAGATCCTGATGCGAATCGATGATGAGGGCCATATCATGTGAAAGAGCGTCCCGCTCCCGCGGGACGCTCTTTGTTTACTTTTCTTCGGGAGTTTCGGGCTCGTCGTCTGACTGGCCGTATTCAGCCGTGAGGAGTTTGAAGTCCTTGTCAGCATAGGCGGCGGAGTCAACCTTGCGCAGGCTGAGGCCAATGCGGTGCTGGTCAGGATCAATGCGAATGACACGCAGGCTCTTGACATCGCCTTCCTTGAGGGCTTCCTTCGGATGCTCGATGCGATGGTCGGAAATCTCCGAGATATGGATCAAGCCTTCGATATCACCTTCAAGACGGGCGAACGCACCAAACTTGGTCAGACGGGTGATCACCCCTTCGACCAACTGGCCAACACTGTATTTCTGAACACGGGCGCGCCAAGGGTCTTCCTGCAGGGCGCGGACGGAAAGGCCAATGCGCTTCTTCTCGCGGTCTACATTGATGACCTTGACCTTGATCTCCTGGCCCACTTCCAGCACTTCGCGCGGGTGGGTGATGTGATCCCAGGAAAGTTCAGAGAGATGCACAAGGCCATCGGCACCGTTGACGTTGATGAATGCGCCGAAATCAGCAAGGCTGGTAACGCGGCCGGTGTAGGTCTTGCCCTCTTCCAACTCTTCAAGCACGCGCTCCTTGATAGACTGGCGGGTTTCGGTGCTGGCGGCACGCTCTGAAAGAATGAGGCGGCGACGCTCCTTATCCACTTCCACCACACGCACGCTGATGGGCTGGCCCACCATTTTCTGCCAACGCTGTTCAGGGGTATCGCCGGTCACTTGCGTGCGGCGCAGGGCACTAATCTGTGAAGACGGCACAAAACCACGCAGGCCTTCGACGGTCACGATCAAACCGCCCTTATTAAAACCGGTGATCTTGCTTTCGATCACACTGTTCTCGGCGAGCAGTTTATCCACATTTTCCCATGAGAGTTGTTCCTGGGCACGCTTGAAGGACAGGACCACGTTCCCGCCCGCATCCTCAGGATGGATGACAAAGACCTTGATCTCCTGACCAACCTTGAGCGCCTCACGTTCCTTCGGCGACAGCTGCTCCAGTTCCTTGCCGGAGATCACACCCTCCGACTTGGCGCCGATGCTGACGAGGATCTGGCTGTGGCTGATACTCGCAATGACACCCGAGCGAATCTCGCCGGGCTGAGGCAGGTCAACATTGAGCTCCTGTTCATTGAGCAGGGACTCCATGGTTTGGTTGTTATTCTGGTTGAGTGAGTCTCCCTGCTGGTTAACATCGCTCCCTTGGGCGGGCAGGGTCTGATTCTGATCTGTCACTTGATACTCCGATTAAGAAAAATGTAAGGCGGATTATACAGGTGAATGTACAAGTTTGCAACCCTGCCATTCATCACGATTCGGGTTTGGGCGGGGCTACCTATGCATTCAGGTGGTAGGTATGGTAGGCGTTCTGGCACGGGTTACCCCAGGCAATGTGCATTTCGCGGGCGGTCAGGTCGATGACCAGGGCCGTGATGGTGCTTTCGCGGTCCATGGGGTCGATGCCGGTGATGTTGTGATTGCAGATGGAGTTTGGCAGGTTGACATGGTCCTTCTGGATCGCCTGCAAAGTCTTGATGGTATGAGTGCTTGATTCCCGCAACAGGCGGTTGGCGCGGAAGTACCGAACCCGGGACGAGATCAGCTCCTCCGGGTCCTTCTCGATCTCTTTCATGGTCGGTGACAGGTAGTGATTGGTGTGTGCGATATAACCGTCGGTGCCATGCAGGATCTCGAAGCGCCGGGCTGAGACCTCCACTGAATACATCTCGCCGCTTTCATGGACGATCAGGTGATTGTAACCGGCCGCCCGGTGCGAGATCAGGGTACGCCCGAGCGCGCCGGAGATGCGCCGTGAGGAAAGTACCGCCCGCGCCACCACCAAGCGCGGAATGCCGATACGCGAGTCGTTGGGGTAGACCGAGTCGATGAGTTGGGCAATGCCATAGGCGTTAAACCCGACATTGGGCAGGAGCCCGCCATAGGTCATGGCCATGAATGGCGGCTCTTCCTTCGGTTTGGCCGAGATCACATACACATCGTTCTCATCCTCAGGCACCCAGTCCTCGTTATGCGCGGCCAGCACATGTCCATCGGCTGTGCGTGTCTCGTTGACGGCAAAACTGGTGCAGCGGGTCAAGTGCAGGGCATCCATGGTGACGGCCTCCATGGCATTGACCACCATCAGGTCATCGAATGATACGTTCGCCCCCTCTGCAATGCCGCGCATCTCATCCACGTATTGGGCATAACGCTCCTCGGCAAACGGCAAATACTTGCGCGCTTGAATTTGGGCACCATCCCAGGTAAGCTCCAAAGTGGAATAGGATTCAGCGATCAGTTTGTGGGCATTATCCACGCTGTGCTGCACCTGCTCGCGGCGCGCTTCGCCGATCTGCCGTCCCATCTCGCGATGCGTGCCCGCCACTTCCACCAGCGGCGGCGGGGTGTTATGGACCAGTGTGTCAGGAACGGGAATCTCTTTCAAAGCCATACGAGCCTCCAAATAATCAATCCGCCCCGGTATTGCCCGGGGCGGATTGATTATAGCATTTCAAGTCAGGAGGCGGACGGCAGGTCGTCCTGCGGAGGAGTGGGCGGCGCTGCCGGGACAGAGACCAGTGCCATTTGCGCCGGGCGCGACCCAAAGCGGGTGGTAACCACCGCTCCGATGGCTGCCAGCCCCACCAACAGTGGCAGGACCCAGGTTACACAGGCCAGGAGCGGCAGAAGGCTGTTCATCGACTCAACGAACGTCACCAGGAAGACCAGGATGAAGGTGCCAACAGCGGTGGCGAGTACGGGTGTCCAGTCCTGCTTCAGGGCTTTGGCCAGCCGGTCACCGATCTCCTGGCCCATGGCAATGACGCCGAACAACCAGGCACCGGCCAGCGGAAACAGCCCCAGCAGAACAAACGGCAGGAAGATGATGGTGATACCCAGCAGCACCATCACCACGATCGTCAACAGGCCCATGCTGCTCACCATCAACGGCTGGGATACGATCGCCTGTGAGACCTTATCCAGTCGGGGTTGGAAGAACAAAGCCAGCAACACACCCAGGAAAGCCACGAACAACGAGGCGCCCATCACACGCGCAAACTCCCAGAAGGGGTTGAACGAAACCTTCACATCCGGCACGTTCACTTCAGGGATGTTGACGTCCGGTTTGGGCACGTTAATTTCCGGCGCAGGGACGTTATCCACCACTTCGCCGCCGATCTCGGCCCCAGCCGACTTTTCCAACTGGCCGCCAATGGTCACCACATCGCCTTTGACCACGGCATTCTCTTTCAGTTTGATCTGTCCGCCAAAGACCACTGTATCGCCCGTGACGGTTCCATCACTGGAAACTGTGCCGCCAAAGACCACCAGATTACCATTCACAGTGGCATCTTCTTCGATGGTCACATTGCCGCCAATAACGACCAGATCTCCATCCAGCTCTTCACCACGATCAAGGGTGAAATTATCACCCACCACCACCTTGCCCGGCTCCCCACCTTGGGCATATACAGGTACAGTGGGCACAAGCAGGGCAACCAGCAACAAACACAGGGCTAAGGTTCGAAACATCGTTTTCATACATTACACTCCTTGCGGCACACGTACGAACCGCCAAATAGATACCGACCATAACAAGCCCATGCCGGCAAACATGGAAAGCAAGACGAGCCAGGCAAAGGGCGGCAGGAAGTTAAACAACACATTCAAAATGACCAGCGCCGCATCGAACAATGCGAACAGGGTCGTGCCAATGAACACCAGCCACCCCACGATCAATGAGATCCAGGAAGCCGGCGAACTAAGAAAGGACAGCAAGTACGGCCAGGCGGCGAAAGCCAGCAAAACGATCCCACCCAATGAGAACAGGAGCGCGCCCCACACCTTGCGTTTACGGTCAACCGCTTTACGTTCGGCCAAACGCACTTGAAAGCGCTGGGTAAAGCCAGGCACCGGGGTGGCCAACTGGGTTGTACTCAAGGCCCGGCCAGCGGCCGCCAGGCTCGTGCAATACTCACAGGTACGTAAATGCAGGTCAAGTTCGCGTTTTTGCGCGGGATTGAGAGGCATGTCATTCAACAGCCAGTCTTCAAAAGGCAAGTGATTCACGGGATCTCCTTTCAGGTTGAGCGCGTTGGGTCTCGGTCTCCTGCCACATACCGGCCAGAGCCCGGCGCGACCGGTGCAAACGACTCTTGACAGCGCTCACCGTCAGCTTGAGGGCTTCAGCGATCTCCACTTCAGAGGCATCATGCCAGTAACGCATCACAACAGCGGCCCGGTCGACGGGGTCGAGGTCTTTCAGAAAACGGTGCAGGCGGTCGCGCTCTTCCCGTTTCGCTGATTCAGCTTCGGGGTCGGGTGAGGCGGGGTCGGCGATTTCGAACGACATGCCATCCTCGTCCTCGGCGTCCATCGAAAAGACCGCATATTTACGCTTCCGCAGCCGGTCAATACAGTAGTGCGCCGCGATCGAAAGGATCCACGTCCCAAACGGGCGCGAGTTATCGTAGCGGTGCAAACTCTGATATGCGCGTAAAAAGGTTTCCTGGGCGGCATCTTCAGCCGCTTCAGGCTCACCCAACATGCGATAACACAAGTTAAAGACCGGTTTTTGATAGGTCTCAACCAATTGCGTAAACGCGTCGTCGTTGCCTTGTTGCGCCTGGAGCACCCAGGCAGTTTCGTCGTTCACTCGAACTCCTCTTGGACTTTCCATCCATACATACGGCGGACGCCAAAAAAGGTTGCAGGGTCAATGGCTATGAGAATGGCCATCCCCGCCTCCCACCGGACCGAGAACCTGCCTCACCCACCCCAGCGACTCCACCCTGAGAGCGAAGAAAATGGCGATGGTGGTTGTCAGCGGCACGGCTGCGATCAAACCCAAAGACCCGACCAGTGTGCGGACAATCTCCTCCGCCACGAATTCAAAATTCACCAACGTGCCGTAACTGCCACGCCCAAGCGTAAACAGCAAAAAAAGCGGCAGCGACGCTCCTGCATAAGCCAGCACCAGCGTGTTGACTGTGGCAGCCACATGGTCCTGCCCGATGCGAATGGCTGAACGGAACAGATCCGCAAAGCCCCAACCGGGATTGGCATGGTGCAATTCAAAGACCGCTGAAGCCTGAGTGGTCACAAGGTCATCAAGCACCCCCAGAGCACCGATCAACAGCCCACCCAGCAACAGGCCGCGCAAATTGATCTGCAAATTCATCGATTGCAGCAGAAATAAGGCGCTTTCATCCCCAATGCCACGCAGACGGGTCAGGTCTACGAACAAAACGGCCAGCAAGCCGGTCAGCAATAAGACTAGAATCATACTCGCAACCGCCGCATGTGTCTTGAGCGTCCAGCCGTAGGTGAGATACAACGTCACCCCCAGCAAGATGATCGAACCGGTGATGCTGACCGAGACTGGATCCTGCCCGGTAAGGATCATGGGGACAACGTAGCTCGTGATCACATACAGGCTGAACGCCAGACTTAACAACGACCGGAAACCCTTCCAGCCACTGATCAGAACGATCGCCAAGGCGAACAGACCGGCCAACCAAAGCAGCGGACGGGTTCGGACAAAGTCTGCAAAATAGACGTTGAGCACTCCATCCGGCCCGGCGCTGATCGTGACCAACACCGGGTCGCCAGGTGTCAGATAAACCGAACCAGCCGGCAACACCTGGCGTTTGCCGTAATCCATTTCCATGGTGATACCGGCATACTTGCCCTCAGCAACCAGAACCCGGGCCACTTGATAGCGCTGGTTCCGGCCACCAAGGTCGATCTGGCCATCCTCAATGATCTCCGTCACATGCGCTTGAATATTTTCCGCGCCGATGGCAGTCAACGCGTCAACCGGCAATCGAATGGAGACAGTCACAAAATACAAAGCCGCCCCCGCAACCAACGCCAGCAAAGCCGGCAAAAATTGAAAAAAACGATTTGCAGTCATATGATAAGTATACTCTGCCGCCCAAACCATGCATCAAGTTCGCTCCAGCCAGTTCTAAAAAATAATGACCACCGGATTCGGTGGTCATTACGCTCTTCACAGGCTTCTGGGATATAGCCCCAAAACTAGCTGGCACCATTCTTACGAGCCTTGACTCTGGTCTTGCGAATCTTATTAACCAATTCCCGCGGCTGGGTTTTGATGACGGTAATTGCCTTCTGCACATCCTCCGCCATCTCTTCAGGCACCTCACCATGCTCAAAGAATGCCATGATCTTCTTGGAACGCGAACCTGTATTACGCTCTTCTCGGGCCGGCTGCCCGGAAACATAGTCACCGTAATACCGGGGAGAATACAACGCCTGATACTGGTTATCGCCAAAACTATGCCCCATGCGCGCAGAAAGTTTATTGAACACGACACCCAGCATCCGGGCATCGGCACGGTCCAGTTGTTCTTTGATGGCCTTGGCCTGGTCAAAGGTGGTTTCGCCGGGCACGATCACCAGAATCACACCGTCTACTTTAGAGGCAAGGTTGTAAGAGTCGGAGATAATGAGCGGCGGCGCATCCACGATGATCATTTCATAAGTATCCTTCAAACGCGAAAGGATGGAAGAAATGCGCTTCGAACCCACCACCTCTGTGACATTTGGCGGGATATTACCCGCGGCAATGACATTGATCTCTGCTTGCTGGGGTTGCCGCACCACACTGAGTATCTCGGCCTTGTTTTTGATGATATCCACCAGCCCGGGTTCCTTGCTCATTTTCAGGGCGGCATGCACGGCCGGACGGCGGAGGTCAGCATCCACCAACACCACATCCTGCTCGCTCTGGGAGATGGAGGTGGTCAGGTTTACAGCTACCGTCGTCTTGCCATTACCTTGACTGGGGCTGGTCACCAGAATGGTCTTAAGCGGATTACTGATCTTGAAAAATTCGATATTCGAGCGCAACAGCCGGAAGTTCTCCGCAACGACCGAATTGGGGTCACGTGAAACAGCCAGCGCCTGATCCTTATCTTCGATCTCGGAAATATAGCCGATCACGGGCAGTTTGAAGATACGTTCCACATCCGAAGTGGTCTTTACCGTCCGATCCAGAAACTCCAGTAGATACGCGGCTCCACAACCCAGGGTGAACCCGACCAAAGCAGCCACCAAAATGATCAGGATCTTGTTGGTGCTCACCGAGTTGGTTGGCAGGTTGGCAGGCTCCACCACCGAGAGGATGTTCAAAGCGCCTTGTTGAGAATTGGCCAACAGGCTGGCATAGCTATCGCGCAGGGTGCTCAGTTTGTCATTCAGGTCTGAGATCTGACCTTCGATCTTTTGGATCTGGCTGGCGCTATTCAAACCGATCAGGCTGGTCTGCAGCGTTTCGACCTGTTTCTGCGTATCCTGGATCTGCTGCTCAAGGCTGCTCAGCTGCTGGCGGATGAATTCCTGGCGATTCCCAGTCTCAGATGCGCCACTGATGGCCGGGTTCTGCAAGATCAATTGACGCGCCAATTCATTGGCAATGATCTGTGCACGCGCCGGGTTCGTATCGGTCACCGATATTTCCACCAGCTGAGCGTTCGGCACCACCCGGGCCTGATACTGCGGCAACCAGTCAATTTGCAACGCATCCTTGGTGGCATTCTGAATTGGCTCACGCATGGCCATATCAGCATAGATCTGGGCCAACTGCTGTGAAATATAGATCTGCCCCGAATCAGGGTTGGCTTGCGTGATCGTCGAACCAATCATCAGCGTGGTCTTGGAAACGTATTGTTCAGCCTGAAAAAACATCGAAATGGTACTGGCCACAATAGCCAATACCGTCACAATTGCAATCAGGCGCCACCAGCGCAATAAGGGTTTTGTATAAGCACTAATATCCATTGGCAAAGTCTTTATAAGGAATGAAAAAGGGAATATGGCGTTCTAAACACAAACCGCATTGCAGTCTGCATTTTTGTCAGGTACAAGACGAAATTGTATCAGAATTGTTACCCGCTCACAGGTTTCCAGGCATAAGCCACCTTGCAACATCACATCAAGTTGTGCATGGCCTGTCTGTAAATTTCGACCAACCGCCCGGCAATGGCCTTCCAATCATGGCGCGCCTGCACATAAGCAAGGCCTGCCTGACCCACTTCACCTTGCAATGCGGCATCGTCCAACAAACGCAACATCTCACCGGCGAACGTCTCGGCCGAATCGGCAGCCAGCAGGTCACGGCCAGACTGCGCCTCCAACGCGGATAACGTCCGTGTTGTGGTGATCACTGGTGTGCCGGTGGCCATGGCTTCCAGGATCTTGTTCTGAATACCAGCCCCATACAATAACGGCACCACCGAAGCCGTCGCCTTCCATAAATATGGGCGGATGTCGTCCACCGTCCCCGTAATCTGGATGAGTGGATTCTGCCCCAATTGTCGAATCTCCGGACTCGGATCCTTCCCCACCACGATCAGCTTCGTTTGCGGACGCTTCGCCCACACCCGTGGCATGATCGCATTTACAAGAAACTTGACCATCGCTACATTCGCATGATAGCTCATCTTGCCGCTGAACACCAGCGTCTCGGGTTCGCGTTGAATTTCAGGTGCAGGCTTGAAATAATCCAGATCTACACCGTTCGGCAACACCAAGATCGGCGCAGGCTGGCTGTCGCGTGCAGCCAGGGCCAGCAAGGCCTCGCGGTCAGCTGACGAGGTAACAAGTGTCCGGTCAAAACGCTCGATCAAGGTTCCTTCAGCTTTGCGGGTGCGCGGCAGGTCAAAGGCGGTTACAAATCTGCCAAAGAAGCTACTGCTCTGTCCAGCCGCCTGCTGGAACAAATGACTGATGCAGTCCACGCTATCCCACACCACAGGCATCTCCGGAAAGCTGGATTTAATGAACCCGGCATACTTTGAGCCGCGCAAGTGTTCCACATGCACCACGTCAAATTCTTTGCGCGCCACCCGGTCTGCCAGCACACGCGCTAGCCCGGTGTGCCAGCTATAGACTGTCTGAAGTGGTTGACTGGTGGGCACTGCCCAGGCACTGTTCCATAAGGAGCGCCATACAGGTTGACGGAAGAAATGTACAGCCTTGCATCTCTGCTTTAGCGCTTCTGCGTCCTTCAAATCCTGTCCGCCTGAACCGACGGTAAACACTTCCACCTCATGCCCTAATGCAGCAAGATGGACGATGAGGTTGTAAGGACGGGTCCGGATCAAGTTGGGGACATAAGGAACAACAAAGGCAATTTTCATAAGTGCTGTAAAAAGTCCCGCTGGTTACGCAATATGCGCTCGCATGTGCGCGACCAGCGGGACAATCAAATCCTAGTGGGTTGTAGTGAATTCGTTCACGGCAGAGACAATGGTCTCCAAATCAGACGGCGTAAGGGCAGCATGTACCGGGAGGGACAACACTTCGAGTGCAGCTTGTTCGGTCTCGGGCAGGCTGTCGTTGTACCCCAGGTCTTTGACGTAAAAACTTTGCTGGTGGATGGGGACCGGATAATACACTTCGGAACCAACGCCGTGTTCATTGAGATAGGTGCGCAGCGCATCCCGTTTGCCGCCCGTCACGCGGATGGTGTATTGGTGAAACACATGCGTCAAGCCATCGGGAAGGTGCGGGACCGTGACACCTTTGAGGTGTTCGCTGAGGAATTTTGCATTGGCCTGGCGTTGGGCGTTGAACTTGTCCAGTTTCTTGAGTTGCGCCAGACCAATGGCGGCATGCAGGTCGGTCATGCGGAAGTTGTAGCCGAGTTCATCGTGATAGTAGCGCTTACGCATTCCATGTTGGCGAATGACGCGGCACTTTTCGTCGATGACCGGGTCGTTGGTGGTGATCATGCCGCCTTCACCAGAGGTGATGTTTTTGGTCGGATAGAGCGAGAAGGCGCCGGTGCCAAAGGAACCGGCTTTGCCCGCCTTGTACCCCGCGCCATGACTTTGGCAGGCGTCCTCGATGATGGCGAGCCCGTGTTTTTCAGCGAGGCGGAGGATCGGGTCCATGTCGCAGGCCAGACCGTAGAGGTGAACCGGCATGATGGCTTTGGTGCGGGGCGTGATGGCAGCTTCGATCAGGTCTGGGTTGAGGTTGAAGGTCCGGGGGTCGATATCCACGAACACCGGGCGCGCGCCTGTGAAAAGAATGCTGTTGGCGGAAGCGATGAATGTGAAGGCGGAGGTGATGACTTCGTCACCGGCACCGATGCCATGCGCAAGCAGGGCTACATGCAGGGCCGTGGTGCCGGAGGAGGTAGCGATGGCGTGTTGGGTGCCGCACATTGCCGCGAAGGCTTCTTCAAAGGCTTTGACGCGCGGGCCTTGCGCGAGCATGCCTGAGTCGAGCACTTCCATGACGGCTTGTTTTTCTTCGGCCCCGATCTGGGGTTTGGCCATGTGGATCATTGTTGTTTCTCCCAATCTTGCAGTGAAATTTCGACGGCGCGCCCGCACTTGGGGCATTTCAACGTGACGGCAGCTGCGCCTTGTGATTCTTTTTCCAGGATCTCGCCGCATGCGCACACGAAGCCATGCAGGCGGGCCGGGTTGCCATAGACCAGCCCGTGCGCGGGTACGTCTTTGGTGACGACACTGCCAGAGCCGACCATGGCCCATTCGCCAATGGTGATGCCGCAACGAATGGTGGAATTGGCCCCCAGGGCAGCGCCGCGTTTGATGCGGGTTTCGCTGAGCACCCAGTCATCGGCAGCTTTGAGGGAGCCATCGGGGTTGATTGCGCGCGGGCGCATGTCGTTGGTGAAACAGACATGCGGGCCCACGAATACGCCATCTTCGAGAGTGACTCCATGATAGACGGATACGTAGTTCTGGATCTTGACGTGGTTGCCAATGGAGACCCCGGCATCAACGTAGACGCCTTTGCCGATGATGCATTTTTCTCCGATGGTCACGCCTTCACGCACCTGGGCATGGTGCCAGATGCTGCTCCCCTCGCCGATGGTGATCTTGTCTGAGACTTCTGCGGTCGGATGGATACGAACAGGCATGAGTTTGTCCTTTTTATTTTCGCATGTCGCCTGGAGCAGTGCGCTACACCACGAAAGGTCTCGAAGATGCTATCAGAGATGCTTCGCTACGCTCGGCGTGACAGTGCGCTTGGTTATTCCGCAAACATGGAGCGGATATGAAACCGATGGAGCAGCAAGCGGGTCTGGAAGCCGAGATGCGACTGGATGGTGCGCATGAGTTTGGCTTTGGAGACACCGAACATGCGGCGATGCAGGGCAGCGGGGAATTCATCCACCTGGTAGCCTTTGAGCATGGCCTTGACCATGAGCTCGGTTTGACCGAGAAAGTCATCGGCTGCGAAGGGGATCTGGTCCACCACTTCGCGGCGATAGGCTCTGAACAAGGCTGTGTAGGTGTAGATCCTCCATTTGAGTAAAACACGATACAACAGGGATGCGCCCTTGCTGAGAAAGATGCGGAAGGGCGGCACGCCGACCACTTCCCCGCGGGGATGATACGGGGAGGCGGTCACGATCGCCACATCCTTTGTCAGGTGCGAGAGCATCGCCGGGATGGTGGAGAAGTGATAGGTGCCGTCGCTATCGGTGGTGACGATAACTTCACCAGTGGCGGCTTTAAAGCCGGTCTTGAGCGCCGCGCCAAGGCCGCGGTTAACGGCATGCTTCTCGAACCGCACAGTAATGGCAGGATGCACAGACCCGCTAAAAGCGTTCTTCAGCGCTGTGTAGGTACCGTCCTTGCTGCCATCGTCCACAAACACGACTTCGATCGAATCGATGGGCGCGCCGTCGGGCAGGCGTGCGCCAATGAGTTTCGCCAACACCGGAAAAAACTCTTCCTGCAATTTACCAATATTATCTTCCTCATTGTAGCAAGGCACGACGACCGATAATCTCATTGTTTCACCTGCATGTTTTCCAGAACCTTATCCCTGAGCAGCAACACAAAGCGCAGGGCGTTGTAGCCATCCGCAGCGTTGACCTGCGGGGGTTTCTTCTCGATGACACAGTTCACAAAATCCTGCAATTCCAAAAAGAGCGGTTCCATCGCCGGGACAACGATGCGCTCCATTAAACTTTCCTGACGGTAGTTGACGCCGTGCTTGTGGTTGACATAATCACCCAGTGTGCGGCGGTGGACGGAAATGTTCTTGTTGAGCAGGTCGGCTTCGATGAAGGCTTCTTTGGCCGTGACTGAAATGGCGCGAACTTTTTGCTCGGTCACCCGCGAAGCGGTCAACGAGACCAACGGCGCGGGCGCATACCCCAATACCGCCAGACCATGGTCAATGGTGCCACTGAATACCGAGAAGCCGTGGGCATCCACAGTGGCAGGTTCGTTCTTAAACAAGTTCACGATCAAGCCGATATCATGGATCATCAGATCGAGTACTACGTCCACATCCACATTACTGCCCTGGAAGGGGCTGAGACGGTTGAAATTCATCGCCAGCACATCCATCTCTTCGAGGACCTTGCGCAGTTCAATAAAGGTGGGATTGAACATTTCGATATGCCCCACCTGCACGACCAGCTTTTTGTTCTTTTCCGCCGCTTCTTTCAACGCCCGGGCCTGCTCCAGCGTTTCTGTGAACGGTTTCTCCACCATGACATGGACATTGCGTTCCAGGCAGAGCGTGACCAGGGCGTAATGCTCGGGCGTGGGCGTGCAGATGCTGACCGCATCCACATTTTCAAGCAAAGACTCGACATCTCGAAAATAAGAGACTTCGAACCTGCGAGCCACGTCCTTGCCAAGTTCAGCGTTCACATCACATACGCCGACGAATTTGGCGTGGCGCATGTTGGAATACACACGGCAATGGTTTTGTCCCATTCTGCCGGTTCCGATGACTCCAATGCGTACTTGTTGCATGGTACCTCCGATTCAAAAATCGCAACCCGCCGCTCCCACATGCCATATTTATCACAAAACAGCTTAAACAGGTGTCACGGTTCAGGGCTGATATTTGTACAAATACCGCGGATACTCCAGGTCGAACCGCTTGGGCAGGGTGGCCAGGGCAGAGAAACGTCCGCCAAGATCGGTTTCCAGGGCGTAGCCATTCTCTAAAAGGAAGGAAAGCAGCGGGTCATTTTCCAGCGGGTAATTCATGAGGATGTAGGCCGTGCCAGATGGGTGCAGGACAGGGTCGAGCAACGTCCGTATTTGGGGATGGGCATACATATCCACCCTGGGGCCGCGAATCAGATCCTCCATTGGCACCCAATGCACCGCAGGCTGAAAAGCATATCCTGATTCAAGCTGCCCGATCCAAGGGGCATAGACAGGGCCATCCAAGGCGTTGAGATATGCAACCAAATCCTGATAGGCCACGTCGGCCTTGGGAGAAACAAGCACGGTGGCAGGGTTGTAAAAGAAGAGTGTAAAGGATAATCCCAGCACGACCAGGTGCGCCGCCCAGCGATTGACGAGTGGCCAGGTTGTTTGAAAAGCCGCCAGCCCCAAAACGCCGGTGATGATGAACCACGTGCCCATCGGGATGAAGACATTATTATTCGAACCGGGGTCCAGCGCGCCCATAAAACCGCTGAGCATGGCAAAAGGCAGCATGAAATACCAGATGCTTAACTTGTTTCTCTGCCTGAAAAACTGCCAGATCAGGGCTGCGCCCCCGATCCCAGCCAATGCCGGGTAACTCTTGACGATGAAACCACCATAACGCTTGATGGCGTCAAAGTTCAATTCGCTCCAATGGCCGGGAACGGTGAGGGTGTAGTACCGGAACCACGGCCCAAAGAACAGCGTCGGCGCCAGCAGGTAGAGCACCGGCCCCAGCAGAAAGGCGGTCACCCAATACCACACAGCAGCCTTCAACCCATCGCGCCAGGTGAGGTACAACACACCACCAATGGCAAAGAGTGCCCCATGCTGCTTGAACCAAAAAGAAACGATCAGCACGAGCACACCCAGCCAGTTCACTGCGCGCGAGCGGTTCAAACTGATCAAGTAGGTTCCCAACAAGGCGCAGCACAACAACCAGGAATCCGAGTGGGCATTATCAAGATACGTATCCATCACGCGATAGGCAGCGGCAAATAAACCGACTGCTATCAATCCCCACCAAATGGAACGGGTCTGTTCGCGGACCGCCAGGAACATGACCACCCCTGCGCCCAAATAGCCCAAAATAGCCACCAACCGCAGGGTAAACAAATTTGCACCGAATAGCCACGCGAACGGAACGGAGAAGTAATAGTACAGCGGCGCATACGCCAGCGACACAAAATCGGAGGCCGGCGCAGCATACACAACCTGACCCGCCAGCGCACGCTTCAAGTGCTGTAGAACGGTCAACTCCATGGCTTCAAGATTGAGCGGGAAATTGATATGGTTAACCCATACATAAGCCATGAACCCCACCCAAAATAACGCATACACTGCGAACAAATTAGCCGCCCAAGAAGTCAAGCGAGCCATCTTGCGCCGCTCCCCCACGATAAACAAGGCAACGCCCCCGCCCAAAAATAACAAGACCAACAAGCGTTCCAACATGGATTACTTTCCTACACGCTGGTACAGGTCATAATCGCCGAAAGTCTGGAGAAGCGTGTAATGTTCCTGCACATACTCGAAAGGATAAATATCCGTCCATTTTGAGAATTCACCAAGCAACAGGTATTCGGGCTGGGCTGTTTGCAGAAAATCATAGTGACTCTGCACGGGTTCGCCGCCATAGTTGACCTGATTTACGGCAATCGCCAACAGTTCGTTCGGCGGATAATGGAAATTATGGTCGGTGAGGAAACCCATTTCAGGATCCCATGTTTCGATGATTGAGCTCATGGGAATGGTTTCGTTAATATAGCGAGCCATGGACTCAGCATCGTTAGGGCGGGGACGGGCGATTTCAACGATCGTCTTGGACAAGGGGATGAGAATAACAGCAGCAAGCCACAAGGTAAGAGTAAGGCGGGCTGCATTCTGGAGGTCGAGCCAGGCGCGCGCCTCCCAATGCACACTGAAGTTATCGGTGATGTCTGAAAAGAGGCGGGCAATGAAGAACGTGGAAAAGGTCAACCCGAGGAAGGCGTAACGCACCCAGCCAATGGATGCTATGACAAACCACACAAGGTTCAAGGTCACCAGCAGGAAGAGGATCGATGACTTTTGCCCTTCCCGCGTGCGGGACAAGGACATGAACAAGCCATAGATCAAACCAGGAAAGATCGCGCCCAGATACACCGCGCGAGACGTCAATTGCTGAAAGTTGTTATCCAGCTGGGCAAGGTTAAAGTTGAATGCCGCGCCCTCGGCAGAGGCCCGCAACAGGGCGAGATTTTCGATCATGGTGGCCGGGCCAAGATATTGGAGCGAGAGCACCTGCCAGATGCCAAAACTGCCCGCGGCAAGGATGCCGGGAATGAGAAAATTTCGATGAGTGGAGGTCTTATAGTAAAAGACATCCAGCCCCCAGGCGAGGATCAAGGTTGGGGCGAGGAAAAGCAGGTATTGGTACTTGGTGATCATCGAAAGCCCGAATAACAGGCCGATCACGGAAAGACGCTTCCAGCCGTTTTCGTTCCAGCGTGAAAGCCAGAGGTACAAGGCCAGTGCCATAAAGAAAAAACCGGGCACCTCCCCCAGGAGTTGACGTCCATATTGCAGGAACAGCACACTGCGCGAAGAGACCAGCAAAGCTAGTGCCACCCAGGCCACCCGCGGCCCCGAAAGCGTTTCCGAGAGACGATAAAAGGTATACAACGCGGCCAGCATATAAAGCACCATCACCAGCCGGGCCTGCAACAAGCCAATGCCAAAGACCTTGAACACACCCGCGATCGGAAGCATGACCGTCGGGCCAACGCCGATGGTGGGGCCGTAATAGCGAAAGCCTTCGCTGCTGATATCGGCATAGCGACCGTGTTCGACCAGGGTCTTGGGAACGTGCAGGTGTGAGCCTTCATCGAACCAGGGTTGCGGGAAAAGATCGAGGTTGTGAAAGGCAAAGAAATAAACCACCAGCAGGCCCAGGGCCCACAGGATGAACCTGCGGTTGTGTTGGAACCAAACCCTCAACGAGTTGGACATGAAAATGGATTCTCCAAAGGTTTTGTGGGATCAGGCGTATATGGCCTGAATGGATTGTTCACGAGCAGGTACGAGCAGCAGGTCATATTCCGCGTTGCCAAGAACTAGACGGCCCATCGGCGGAGTGGTAACACCCTCCACGGCAAGGGCGGTGAGGGATTTTCCGGCATGGCTGGTGGGCAGGAGTACCGTCAGTGTGGCAGCAGATTCATTGGGAGGGAGCAGGCGAAAACTGAGTGTGGAGGCGGGAGCATCCCAAACCAGTTGTGTGAATTGAGTTTCATGACGCAAATCAGTAAAGCGAAGCCACTCGACCGCGGAAAGGATCGGGATCTCAAGTTGCTCGGCACTGGCCAGCGTACCTTCGAGGAAGAGCGCACCCTTTTCGGCAGGGTCGCCACCCAATTGGAA
>CAZJMZ010000007.1:17158-28307 GCA_964547115.1 uncultured Anaerolinea sp.
CCGTAGACCCAGGTGCCGTCCGGCTTTTGCAGAGATGGGCCGACATGGTAGTAATCGAAGTTCATGCGCATACCATGCGAGGCCTGCACGCGGGCAGTCTCCATCCAGCCTGTCCACAAAATGCGATGGGTGCGAACGGTGGGTGTAATGGGTCCATAGCCGCGGCCGGTGAATTCCTTCCAGTAGACTTCCCATTCATCCAACCCGGTCTCCACATAGGGATGCAGGGTGAATTCATGCCCTTGCGCACGCCAGCCCGCCACCAGGTCGGGCGTGGGTGAGCCAAACTCACTGCCCAGCACACTGGAGACCAGGGGCACATGGTCAGTGAGCCAGAAACGCGCCAGGCGTTCGGCGCGCCCAACATCATCCACGATCTGCGGCGAGTAGAAGACGGTCATATGCCCGTTGTATTTGTCCACGCGGGCAAACACATCATCGATGAATACGGCAGGATTGCTGTGCGAATCGCCGGTGGCTACCAGCACACTCTTTTTATCTTCAGGGAAATACCACAAGCGCGGCAGGGGATGGGCGCTCAAGCCGTTCAACACATTCACCAGCAGGCGCTGCAATTCATCGGCCTGCGGAATGTGGATACGCTCCAGATCAACCCAGCCTTTGAACATATCCACCGAACGCACGCCGTCGAGCCCGTCAATATCTTCGTTGACCAGCGCAGGGTTTCCCTGTCGGGTGTAGGCCACGCTTTGTGCCACATCAAACGCAAAGGCCGCGGCCAGGCCCAAGCCATGCCGGTTAAACACCACAGCAGGATGCTCACTGGCCGTATCGCGCCCGGGATATAACTGCGCAACCACTTCGCCACTGGTGATGGAATAAGCATCGGCTGCACCATGAAATTGCAGACTCTCAGGATGAATGCCCGCGCTGAACAGATGCTTTGGCTCGACCTTGAAATATCCCTCCAAGATTGGACTCGCGGACGCGCTTCGCTCCCAGCCGAAAACTGCCTCCAGCCGCGCATCCGGTTTCAGGCCGAGAAGTTTGCCCCCGCCAGCCACGAACGCAATGACCATCTCAGCCTGCGCCTCCGTGAGCGAGGTCTCGGCCAGGAGGAGGATCGGGTACTTCGCCAGCAGGGCAGGTTGAAGGTCGGCGAGATCGGCGGTGTGAAAACTGTTCAGGCCTTCGGCGCGCAGAATCTCCGTCAGATATACCCCAAAGGGATTGGCAGCCTTTCGATCCCAAACGACCAGCAAGGGTACTGAACCATCGAGGGTGGTCGTATGCTTGGTGGCTACGTAAGGGTCCCGACTGGGGAGCGACTCACCGAGCGCCTCTTGATAGGTTCTGACCCCAATCGCCACCACGGGCACCGCCAAAGCGGTGCCCGCCCCTGCCAGCTTCATAAAATCTCTGCGTGAAAATTTACGTTTCATGGATGCTTGAATAGTTCACCGATCATTTGGGTGAGATAGGACTGGAAGGCCTCGGCCACCGTGCGGTTGGCGGGTTCATTGGCCAGGTTGCGCGTTTCTGCCGGGTCCGTTTGCCAATTGTACAATTCTTCGCCGAATTTCTCATGCACAATATACTGGAACTCAGAGCCGACCACCGATTTCATCTCGCCGTGTGTAGTGGGGTTTTGTTCGGCGGCCCCGGCAAACTGAGCCACCTCAGAGATCGGCTGCGCCCAATCGGTGGGAACGTTTCCGTCAAATAACAAGGTCAAAGGCTGGGCGGGGAAGGTGCCATCGTTGGCGCCGAGCAGGTCAAGGATCGTGGAGGGCAGGGCAATGGTCGAGATGGGCGTATCGAGCACTTTGCCAGCGGGTACCCCTGCGCCCCACACGATCAACGGGACGTGGATCTCCTGCCGATACAGCGACGCGCTGTGTTGGAGCAGCCCGTGCTCCCCCAGCGATTCACCGTGGTCTGATGTGATGATAACGATGGTGTTCTCCAACTCACCGCGCTGTTCCAGCCCACTGAACAAGGCCTTGATCTGGTCATCCACATAGGCAATGGAGCCGTCGTAGGCATCGATCTCGCTTTGCAGTTGTTCGGGGGTCAGTTCGGGATGGTAGCGTTCCACATAACCGTTGATCAAACCGCCGGGGTTGGAAACGGAGGCGAAGCGACTCCGATATGGTTCGGGCGGCGTGTATGGGTCGTGAACGTCGAAGTAGTTGATGAAGAGCAGGAAAGGCTTGTCGCTTCTCTCTGCCCAGCGCAGGGCGGAGACGTTTATGTCGGCAGCGAGTTTGCGTTCCGGCGCGCCTTCGTAGTTCAGGACTTTCCGCAGACCGTAGAAATCGAAGAGAAACCCATACAGTGACGAGTTGAGGAATGCATCAGGTACGGACTGGTAGTTATCTTCAAAGTGCAAAAAGCCGCGGCCAAATCCTTGACGGCGGGTGAAGAAGAGCGTGTTGCCTGAGAACGCACCGGTGCGATAGCCGTCCGCTTGCATGGCCTCACCAAGGGTGGTGAAACGGTCATCGAGCGGTTTGGTCTCGGCCTGGTGTTCGTAGGTGTAACGTCCGGTGAGCATGGAGGCGTGTGAGGGCTGCGTCCATGAAGATGGTGAGATGGCGTTCTCGAAACGGACGCCTTCCGCAGCTAGACTGTCGATGAATGGGCTGGTCTGGCGCTCGTAGCCATAGGCAGAGAGATGGTCGGCGCGCAACGTGTCCACTACGATAACGATGACATTCGGCGCTTCAGATCGGGCTTGCGGGAGTTTCGCCGTGCCGATGCGTTCCCGAATCCAGCCGCCGCCCTGCACAATAAAAAGGATTGCCAGGGTGATGCCAGCCAGTTGGGGAAGTCCGCGCATAAGGCGTTGCGAGACAAGCGCTTCGCGTTCGGAAAGCATGCTGACGACTTGTACGCTCAAACCTGCTGCCAGGATGAGTACCGCGACAAGCGAGATCTTTCCGAACAGGATGATGAACAGCCAATCGAACATGCACAGGAAACTGAAAACGAACCAGAAGGCATTTGTAACCGGCAATCTTTTGCGGAACGGGAAGGTTACCAACGCAAAGACCGCGCCCACCAGCGTAAAGAGGAGCAGGTCCACCAGTGGGGCGATCCAGAGTGTTTCGTACCAGTAGGCGCGGTTCTGCAAACGCCAGGTCAGCCAGCCCAGACGGTGCAAGCCGAAGAGCAGCAGTCCCTCCACCAGACCAGCAACGAGGCCGAGGCCCGCCGCCATTCGCAGGAACCTACCTGCAAAGGATTTGAAGTCCGTTTCCGCAGTCAAGCTACGCTCACTTTTTGATGTCGTAGGGCCAGGTGAGTCCGACCTGGGCAATGGCATCAAGGTAATATTGCTTGAGTTGGTCCAGCACGGACGGGTTTTCGGTCGCCAGGTTCGTTTCCTGGTTGGGGTCGTCGTTGAGATTGTAAAGTTCGACGCCGTTGAACTCGTGTTCGATGTATTGATAATCGGATGAAACAACGCTGACCATGTCGCCTTTGATGGAGAGATGATTCGGGTTGACCCAGCTCGATTCCGCCATTTCAGCGATCGGGTCAGGGAACGAGGCGGCGGAGGTGGGGTCCAGCCACAGTTGGGCGAGGGAGGGGCCGGGGAATTGGGTCTGATCCGCTTCGCCGAGCAAGTCCAAAAGCATGGCGGGGACGAAGGTATTCGAGACCGGGGTAGCGATGCGCACATTTTGCGGTACCGAATTGGGATACCACACGATCAGTGGGACGTGGATGACCGGGCGATAGAGCGAGTTGTGGTGTTCCCATAAACCGTGTTCGCCGAATAACTCGCCATGATCGGAGGTGATGACCACGATGGTATTCTCGAGAATGCCGCGGGAATCGAGTTCCTTGAGCAGGAGGTCGATCTGCTGGTCGGTGTAGTAGATACCGCCGTCGTAGGCGTCAATCTCGCTCTGTATCTGTTCCGGCGTTTGGACACGGTAAATATCGGCGGTGGTCCAATCGGTGTTGACGAGTCCGCCGGGGTTGGGCAGGTCAGAGAAGCGCGCACGCTCCGGCGAAATGTAGGGCGCATGGACATCGTAGTAGTTGACAAAGGCAAAGAACGGCTTGCTGGAGTCCTGATCGATCCAATCCAACGTGGAGCGGTTGATGTGCGGGGCCCACAGACGGTCGATGGAAAATTCCATGTTGAGGATTTTGTGCAGGACGTAGTATTCAGAGAAGCGCCCGTACAACGTGCTGACCGCCAGTTGTGGCAGGGTCTGGTAATAATCTTCAAAGTGGGCAAAGCCACGGTCGAAGCCCCAATGTGCTGTGACCGTTTCAAAGTTGCCGTTGAACGCACCCGTGCGATATCCGCGTTGAGAGAGGGCTTCGGCGATGGTGGGATATTTGGCATCCAATGAACGCCCGCCATCGGCCATGTGTTCGTAGGGCCAGCGACCGGTGAACAGCGAGGCGTGTGAGGTCAAGGTCCAGGAGGAGGCGGCGTAGGCGTTCTCGAACATCACCCCCTCAGAGGCGATACGCTTGAGGTTGGGATCGGTCTCGCGTTCGTAGCCCTGCAGGGAGAGGTGGTCGGCACGCAGGGTGTCGATGACGATGACCAACACATTGGGAGTCCCGGCCTGGGCTTGCGGCAGTTGGCGGACGGTGAGTTGCTCCCGTGCCCAAATGCCGCCTTGAATGAAGACCAGCAACGCCAGGGTCACACCTGCCAGCGCCTTGAGCGACCTCTGCACCACGGGCACAAAGCGCTGCTCGCGTTCAAAGAGCAAATAAGACACCTGATACCCAACACCTGCCGCGAGAATGGCGGTGGCAGCGGGGTTCAACCTACCTGAAAGGTAAATGAGCAGCCAGTCGAAAAAGACCAGAAAACAAAACACAAAATACACGGCCTGCTTCGCAAATTTGCGCGGCAGGAAAGATGCAACCACCGCCAACCCGGCTCCCGCCAGCAGGAACAGAATGGCATCGAAGATCGGGGCCGCCCACAACACCTGCCACCCCGTGCCGAGATAGGTGATCTGTCCGCGCAGAGCTTCGTAGTGTTGCATCACGCGCAAGAACACACCCTCGACCAGCCCCGTCACGAGACCGAACCACAGGGCATTGGTAAGGATTTCAACCGCAAATTGTTTGTCGAATTTTTTCATTTATTTTCCAAAAATCTACGTCATTGCGAGGGCGTTAGCTCGAAACAATCTCCAACTTGACGGGAAGATTGCCTGCCTGCACTTGCATGCAGGTCATTGCTCCATGTCCTTCTCGCAATGACATTCAGGTTTAGATGTATCCCAATCCGCTCAGGCGTTCGCGGAGCAGGGCTTGTTCGTCTTCGTTCAGCCCGGAGGCGTTGTTCAACTCCATCCCGGCGACCCACGACCTACCTGCGATGTTCGAGGGTAACGGGTAACCCGCCAGTTCGAGCAGGGTGGGTGTGAAATCGAGCGTGGAACCGTCTTGAAAGCCCGTGATGGGATTGTTCGAAGCGACCAGCACGAAGATGTTATCGCCGATAATCGCCAGCAGGGTGTCATCGCTCAGGTGCTGGAGGGTTTCGCCCAAGCCGAGGTCAAAGTCAAGGTAAGGGTCGGAGGAGCCTGGTCGAAACGAGGCGTCCAATTGACAGGCGTCCCAGTCGCCCGTTGCAAGTTTTGCCTGTAAAGCGGCAAAGTCCTTAAACATCACCAATTCCTTGCCAGCCTGCGCCAGGAATTCGGCAAGCGTGAGGGTGTGCGCTGCATGCCGCCCCACAACATCCCACTCGCGCGGGTCGCCTTCAAGTTCACCGAAGCAGCCCATGTCCATCAGGCGGCGCAGGTTTTCGAGCCGTTCATCACCGAACAGTTGGGCACGTTTCGCGCCCTGTAAATTGAAGACCAGAATTTTCATGCGAGCAGATCGCTCCCTTCCATCGCAGCACCTTTGGCAACACCCAGCGCGCCGAGGATCGTCGGCGCAAGATCCACCAGACCCGGCGTCGCTGCATCGAATTTTTTGTTCATGAACAACACACCACTGGCGAGGGCGGGGTCGATCACATGATCACCGCCCCACTTTTTGGTGTTATCGGCGAACAGTCCCTGCGGCACACCGCCCAGCGGCGTATCCCACGAGACGCGATACCCTTCTGCAAAATTGACGACCAGATCGGGCGCTTCACTCGCATACGGACCGTGATAGACATCGCCGCCACGTGCCACCCCTCGAACTGCCACTGCACGACGCGCCTCATCCACCAAACCAGTCAATCCGCTTACGATCGCATCCTGAACCTGCGCCGCCTCCCCATCAGCGACAATGCCGTTGGCTTCGCGCCCCTTGCGGTTGAGGAAGATGCAACCCAGACCCAACGAAAACGCTTTGGTCTTATCCCAATCCACATTCTGGAAGAAGTCACCACTCTCCCCCGGCTTGAAGCCAGGCTTCAATGCCAGGAAGCCGTTATCGTGCAACCACGTGTTGAGGTTCAATCCGCGTTGGAACGAGTTCATGCCGTGGTCGCTCAACACGATGAACAACGTATCAGGGTCAGCGTGCTTCATCGCTTCACCGACGATCTCATCGCATTCGCGATAATGCTCTTCGATCACTTTGGCATAGCGCGACACATCTTCCCCGCGATTGGCAGGATGGTTCGGTTCGGTGAACCTCCAGAACATGTGGGCCAGCCGGTCAGGAGTATCAAACAGGCAGAAGAAGAAGCCCTTCTCAAAGCGACCGAGTTCAAACTCCATCATCTTGCGGCGCTCACGCAGCACGATGCGGCACTGGTCGAGATACGCCGCTTCATCAAAGCGCTCATTGTTCAAGCCGTCATGGTCTTCCGCCATGCCCGCAGTGTAATAACGCCCGATCTTCATCGCCAGGTCATGGGCATATTCCTGCGGCGAACTGATTGGGAACAGCGGCTCTTCAGTTTCAAAGTTCACCGGCGAAGCATACAACTCGAACTCTGGCTCGAGCTGCCGCAAATTGAACCGCACAATCCCAGAAACCGTCTGCATCATCCCCACCTTGAACTTCACCTTGAGCCACTTACTCCACTTGCCAAGGCCCACTTCAAGTTTGTCGGGCTGTCCCTGTGACGTGATAACGATTTTATTTTCAGACTTCTGGACCTCGATATTAATATCGAACTTGTGATCAGACTTCGTCTTCGGGTCACGCGGACCGATGACCTGCGTCGTCACACGACCATTCTCCACGCTGACGGCGACCACCTTCTCGCTCGTCTCGCCGTGAACATCTTTGCGAGTCGAGTAAAACGTCGGTGTACCGAAGCCGCCCCGTAGATCGGGGACGCCGACGCCGGAGAGTAGACGTCCCTTCACCTTATCCGGCGGGTAGGCGCACGGGATACGAATGATTGTGGACTCGATCTCCCTGGCTGAGAGCAGATCCCAGAACGGAGTGCCGCGTCGCATGTTGACCACCTTTGGCAACACAAAGGCGTTCTTCTGCTCATAACGGCTCAACGCCATCAACGGCAGGTAGGTCTTGGTATCGCGGGTGAGGAAATCGAAGATGCCGTGCCCGCCGGGATTGGTCCCCGTGGAGAAGGTGGACCAGGCAACCGGTGTCTGGGCGGAGGGCGTGGTCTTCAGGCGCGAATATCCGCCCTGCTCACGCAGTCGCTGCAAATTGGGGAGTTCACCACGAGTCAGCATGGCTTCGGCGATCTTTGGCTCGAAACCATCCAACCCAATGACAATGACTTTTTTCATGGTCTTCAATAAAAGGGACTGTCGGCGCCTGTCAGCGCCGACCTGGTTTTGGTTATTTCTTGTCTTCTTCCGGCTCATCCACATCCACCTCGGGAGGGAGCTGCTCGTCAGGCAAGCCACGCAATTTGCGGTAGGCCTTTTTGGTGAACTTGGCGATCACACGCCAGAACATGAGGAAGAACCCGGCCACGGCGGCGATGATCGAAGCCAGAGGCATGAGGGTTTCAGGTCCCAGATAGCCGAGACCCTGCACCGGGTCAGACCAGCCCAACAGGGTCAATAAACGGGATAAACGGAAGGGTGATTGCATGAGAGATCCTTTCTGGTGATCAGCATAAATTGTATGGGGAGCGGCCGCTCCCGCAGATTGCAACAAACCGACAAATCAGGCAGCCTTACGCTCACGGTACAGTTCCCTGTCCACGACCGCCGCCATGACCGAAACATCCATACCGCCGCCGAGGAACTCGTTGATCCGGGTCAGCGCTTCAGTTGGGTCTTTGAGCATGGCATTGTAGTTGACATACAACGTCTCGATATTCGGTTGCCTTACGAGCCAGCCGCGCACTTCCTTGAGATGCTCTTCATAGACCTTTGCCATCTTGTCGTCGGGGATGTTATCGTCCTCTTTACCAAGACGGCCCAGCATCTTTTTCTGCGACGACAGGATCTCGTTCAAGTCGCGTCGCATGAAGATGACCCGGTAATTGAACCCGACAGGCAGGAACATGATCAAGCCGGTGACGATCTTCACCACCTTGCCGACCGCTTCGGGCATCCAGTCCAGATCACCGTCCTTCATGTTCTTGACACGTTCGAACTCGTAATATCCTTTTGGGTTGTTCGCATCGGCCTCGCGCAGGTTATCGGTGAGGATTTGACATCCGCCCGCTTCAAGCATCTTCATCATCATGGATGTGCCTGAGCGCGGCAAACCGGATACGATCACGACGGTGTTTGAATCCATTATTGCTCCTAAAGAATTCGTCATTGCAAGCCCAAGCCTAGCGATGGGGAGGCAATCTCCAACACATGACGGAGAATGCCTCGTCGGGCTACGCCCGCCTCGCAATGACGTGAAGGATTTACTGTGAGGTAGAACTTAAAATAACTGCCGCCGCCTCCCGGGCATGACGGCTAACCGACTCACCGTTCGTGAGCGCTGGGTAGATCTGGGAGGTGGTGGCAAGGAACAGGTTCGAGATAGGCGTCCGCACTTCGGGGATGAGCCCAGCTTCGTTGAGTCCGTGAAGCGGCTCGACGTAGCGCTCCCGGTGTGTAAGGAAATATTTCACGGTTGATATGTCGAAATCGGGGAACATGGCTTTGAGGTTTTCGAGCCAGATGGTTTTGATCTCGTCGTCAGTCTTCTTCTGCCATTCGCTACCAGGTGCGGTGTACTTGGGCAGATAAACGAGGTGGTAGCCGTTGACATATTTCGGGTCAATGAACGCCGTGGTCTCAATGACACCAGTGAACGGGAAGCGGTCATCGGTGATGTTGACGGTCCAGCAGCCGGTGAGTGGCTTGGTCAACACGAGCAACGGCGCGATAATGCCAAGATAATCGGACTTGCTGAGAAAATCATGATAATTTTTATCGGCGGCGGGGATCAGCCGCTGGAAGACGGGAGTCTGCATGGTGCACACGACCTTGTCAAAACGGACCACCTCTCCGCTGGCGAGTTGAATACCAATGGCTTTGCTGTTCTCGATCACAATTTCTTTGACGGGCGTCCTAAGCAGGACTTTGCCGCCCGCGGCAAGGATCTGCGTGTGCATGGCTTTGATAAGCGTGATGTAGCCACCAATGAGGTGACCGGCCATCTCTTTTTGGTTGGCACCTTCGCGTGTAGATTTCATGCGCACAAGCCGCGACCAGATCCACGTGGCGGGGACGTTATCGAACCCGGCATCGAATTTGGCTTTGAGCATGGGTCGCCAGATGTTCTGGAAGGTATTCCGGCCACCCCATTTCAACAACCAATCCTGCACACTGATGGTTTCGAGGTCCTTCCAGTTGCGGGTGAACTGTGCCGCCAATACAGTGAGGCCGAGGCGAAAGCGGTCGATCCAACCGAGGGGCGGGAACTTGAGAAACTCGATGATGTTATTCATCGGGTGCAGTTTGCCTTTATAGTAGAAACTGGTCCTGGTTTCCTTGAAGCGCATCTGGTCGTAGATACCCAACTCTTTGCAGAGATCACCGAGATGGCGGTCACTGGAGAGGATGGCATGGTAGAAGCGGTCCACTTCGGTGCCATCTTCGAGGGTGATCGGACCAGCAAGCCCGCCCAACACGGGCGAGGCTTCGTAGATGGTCACATCCATGCCTTGTTTGGCGAGGAAGTAGCCGAGGCTGATGCCCATGATTCCGCCACCGATGATGCCGACTGTTTGTTTTGAGGTCATTGAAAGAAATCCATTCGATAATTATTTTTGCTCTAACTCGGTCTGTGACCCTGCAATAGTCTTCGCAAAATCCGGCGGTCACAGATCGCATTAGAGCATGAGGTATTTAATGCACCGACAATTTCGTCTCGCTTAATAATTTTGCGATCTTTTCACCAGCCGTGCCGTCGCCGAAGATGGGTGGCTGTTCGGCAGGCGGGGTGAACGTTTTCCAGGTTTGCAGGATCAAATCCACATCCACGCCGACGAGTTTGTTCCAGCCGACTTGCACGGTCTCGGTCCATTCGGTTTCGTCGCGCAGGGTGATGCAGGGCTTTTGCATGAAATAGGCTTCGCGTTGCACGCCGCCGGAATCCGTGGCGATTATACGGGCATTCTCTTCCAGCACCATCATGTCGTAGTAGCCCACTGGTTCTATCAAGCGGACATTGTCGCCGAACTGCACGTCGAGTTTCGATAATGCCCCGCGCGTGCGGGGATGGACGGGGAAGACCACGGTCTCGCCGACGTTGCTCAGGGCTTTGACAATGTTCGAGAGGCGGGTGGGGTCATCGGTGTTGGCCGCTCTGTGGACGGTGACCAGGGCGTATTCTCCAGGAACAAGCCCGAGCGTGGAAAGAAGCGTGGATTTTTGTCGAGCAAGCGGGCGGTTGGCAAGGTTCGCATCCAGCATCACGTCGCCGACCCAGAAGACGTTGCGCGCGATCCCCTCGGCTGCAAGTTGCCTGACGGCCGTCTGGCTCACACAGAAATACGCGGAAGAGAGTTGGTCTGCGACGAGACGGTTGATCTCTTCGGGCATGCGGCGGTCGAAACTGCGCTCCCCCGCTTCGACATGGACAACGGGGATGTGTAACTTACTGGCGACGAGCGCTCCGGCGAGCGTGGAGTTGGTATCACCACGCACCAGCACCACATCGGGTTGCTCCTGTTGCACGACCTTTTCGAAGCTGACGAGTATCTCGGCAGTCTGCCCGGCATGCGACCCGGAACCAACCTCCAGGTTGTAATCGGGTGCGGGGATGCCGAGTTCGTCGAAGAAAGTCTGCGACATTTTGTAGTCGTAGTGCTGACCGG
>CAZJMZ010000008.1:0-4569 GCA_964547115.1 uncultured Anaerolinea sp.
GGCAATCCTCTACAATTCGATATCAATAGCAAAAACAAAATACTTGAGATTCTGAACAATCGAGAAGTTTGGTTAAGTTTCATTTTCCCTCACTACAACACACCTGCCCAATGAAGTTATTATACGCCATGCAGGCCGCGCCAACATCACCGCCCGATAAAGATGCCTAAATGATTTGCCACGGGGCGTTCGCGCATGGGGATGTAATTATCGATCGGGGAGTTCATGATCACCGGTTCACCATCTTCGCCCGCGAACACCAGCGTGGAAGAGCCGCCGCCGTCGAGCGCCATGCCAATGTATGCACCATGGTCGATCAATAACCCAGCCAGTTCAGGGAAGGTGGCACCCAGGCTGTAATAGGGCTGGCGTCCGTCCACCACCACCAGGATCAACACGCGTCCATTGCGGCTGGTGCCCAGGGCCGTGCGCGGTTGCACCGCTGCGGCTTCGAGACCTTCCACCACCCTGCCTTTTTCCACCAGCATGCGGTCACCGGAAATGGCTTGAAATACACTGCCCGGCCTGCGGTTGAAGGACAGGTCATTGCGGCGGCTGATGTACAGCGTCGGCTCCACCCCCTCCGCGCGGGAGATGCCCTCAGTGTACACATCTCCGCCCGAAGCGCTGACGCCCAGCGGCATGACCGGGTCGCCGACCTTGGGATAGTAATCCACGAGGCTGCGCGACCACCACGGCGTGAAGGCATCACCGTTGATCGCGATCTGCACCCCAAATTCCTTGAGGAACTGGGAGGTGGTGCGGGCATTCAAGGGCAGATCGCCTTCCGTATCGGGCGGGGTGACGAGAAAGGATGCCTCCACCACGCGCAAGTCAATGACAACGACATGCGCGATCATCGGGCGCGGTGAAACTTTTACGATGCGACGATATGTCACACCGGGGAAAGGCTCCTGCTTGAGCGGCACGGGGACGGGGCGTCCACGGTCGTAGAGCAGAAAGGCCCCGACGCACAGTCCCATCGTCAACAGAAAACCAACCCAAATTCGCCAGCGTTTCATGATCTCATTCTACCTATCCCAACTTAACGCCACGTGAAGGCGGGCAGTTCCAGAAAACAAACATCCCGCAGAGGGTTCTGCGGGATGTGACACAACTCGATACGCGCTGGCTAAGCTACACTACAAATTCCTGTTCAGCCTTGCGCATGGTCTTGAAGGATTCGATGGCCACCTCCAGCATGGAGCTGTCAGGTTCGCGCGTGGTCAGGGATTGCAGAGCCAGGTTCGGCTTGATGAGGAGGCGCACCAGCGGTGAGTTCAAATGGTTGGCCGTCCAGCGGATGTATTCCACGGCGATGCCCGCCAATACGGGGATCAACAAAATGCGGCTGGCAAAGCGCCAGTAGATGCTCATCTCTCCCAGCGCGCTGAAGACCAGCACCGAAAGCAGCATAAGCGTCAGCATGAAGGCCGTGCCACAACGCGGGTGCTCCAACGGGAATTTCGCCACGTTCTCAGGGGTCAATTCCACACCGGCCTCGTAGGCGTTGATGGTCTTGTGTTCCGCGCCGTGATAGCCGTACAAGCGCTTGACCTCCGGCATGAAGCCGATGCCCCAGATATACCCGATCAACAGCAACAGCCGCACCACACCCTCGAGCAGGTTGTGGGCCAGCGTGGGCCAGCCCAGGTATGTATCGGCCAGGCCGCCGACACCGGCTGGCAACAGGAAGAACAAACCGATACTGATCGCCAGCGACGTGGCCAGGGTGGCATACAAGGCGGGGCCTTCGAGCTTTTCATCCTCCCCGGTCTGGGTATTGGCCGAAAGCGTCAGGGCCTTCATCCCCAATCCGAGCGCATCCCATAACAGCAGTGTGCCGCGCAGGAACGGGACCTTGGTGAACCAGGATTGATAGACCTTCGCCAAACCTTCCTGATGGACGACGATATTGCCATCGGGCGCCCGCATGGCCACGGCGAAGGCATGTTTGCCGCGCATCATCACACCCTCGATCACGGCCTGCCCACCATATGAAATGATCTTATCTTCCATAAAATTCCAAATCCGTTCGTTGCAATAAAACTCAGGGCGGGAGTCTTCCCGCCCTGGCTGGTTATTTGTGTGCGTTGTAGAACATATGAATGAACGCGTCGATGCCCTTGTGCCAGGTCGGCAAATGCAATTTCTCGTTCGGCGAATGGGCGTTATCTTCCGGCAGGCCAAAACCGGTCAACACCGATTCGACCCCGGCATACTTCTGCAATTGCACCACCACGCCAATGGAGCCGCCTTCGCGTTTGAAGAACGGCCGCTTGCCCCACACCTGCTGCAGCCCTTGCGCCATGGCCCGCACGCCCGCGCTGTCCTTTTCGGTGATGGCCACACCGGCGTTGTGCAGGTTCTTCACTTCCCATTTGATGGTCTTGGGCGCGTGCTGCTTCAAGTACTTGATCATGGCCTTCTCGATCTTATCGGGGTCCTGATCGGGCACGAGGCGGCACGAGACTTTAGCCATGGCCCATGCGGGCAACACGGTCTTCGAGCCTTCGCCTGTGAAGCCTGAGAGCAACCCGTTCACTTCCAGCGTCGGGCGAATGCTCACACGCTCTTCGGGAGTGTAATCGGGCTCGCCCCACAAAGCGGGCACACCCGTCTGCTTGAGAAAATGCTTGGGCGTGGTCGGCAGGCGTTTGAAATCGGCGCGCTCGGCCTTGCTCACCTTGCGGACGTCATCATAAAAACCGGGCAGGGTGATGCGGCCCTTTTTATCGTGCATCCCGGCGATCAACTCGGTGAGGGCCTGCGCCGGGTTGTGCACCGTGCCGCCGAAGAGCCCTGAGTGCAGGTCCTTGGTCGGTCCGTATACACGGATCTCGAAATACGCCAGACCGCGCAAGCCGTAGGTGATGGTCGGCGCATCGGCGCTGATCATGCCGGCATCGGGATTAATACAGAAATCCGCCTTGAGCAGTTTGGCATTCTTTTTGATGAAATCACCCAAATGCTCCGAGCCGATCTCTTCCTCGCCTTCGATCAGCCACTTGAGGTTGACCGGCAGCTCACCGGTCCGCACCAGCGCCTCGACCGCCTTGAGCGAGGCCACCACCTGCCCCTTCATGTCCGAAGCGCCGCGCGCGAACAAATTCTCGCCGCGCACTTCCGCTTTGAACGGGTCGCTGGTCCACAACTCCAACGGGTCGACCGGCTGGATGTCGTAATGCCCATAGATCAGGATGGTGGGCGCATCTTTCCCAGCCTTGAGCTGCTCCCCGTACACAGCCGGGTGCCCCCCTGTGGGCAGGATCTGCACATTGTCCATGCCCAGGGAACGGAGCTGGGAGGCCACCCACTCGGCGGCGCGCAACACATCGCCCTTGTATTCAGGGCTGGTGGAAATGGACGGGATGGCAAGGAAGTCTTTTAACTCGGCAAGAAAGCGCTCACGGTTCTGGTGAGCGTATTCAATGGCTTGCTGACGTGCATCGGTCATGGAAGGAGGTCTCCTCAAAAAAGTTTCGATCAGGGCGTGGGCGTGGTGATCGCTGGTTGTTCCAGCGCGCGCCGGGTCAATAGATACCAACTGGTAAAGCTGGCGAACCGGTCGCTTGGGTCATACAACGGGCTGACTTGCACACCCTGCACCTGCGAGTCCACGCCGTAGGAATAGACCGGGATGTACAAAGGCAGCGCCGGTAACTCCTTGGCAAAAACGATCTGGAAGTTGCGGTACAGCTTGGCGCGCAAAGCATAATCGGCAGTGACACGCGCCTGCTCCAGGTATTCGCTGGCAGCGCGATTATCCCATTGCGAGTAGTTCTGGCCGTTGTTGGCTTCAGCCTGGTGCCAGAACGGATACGGGTCGGGGTCGGGGGTGCGGGAAAGGTTCAGGTCCACCAGGGCAGCCTGATAGGAGCGTGAGGCGAGCGTCGTCAACACCAGTTGGTCATAGGGCTGGGGCTGCAAATCCACACGCACGCCGATCTGCGCCCACTGCGTCTGAATGGCTTGTGCGATCTGGGTATGCAGCGGGTCATCGGGATGCACCAGGGTGAAGGCCAATGGGATGTTGTCCTTGGCGCGCACGTCGCCGCCGCCCGCCGGGATGACATAGCCTTCCTTCTTCAGCAGGCTGATGGCCGTATCAGGGTCATAATCGAACTTGGTGATGCCGTCGTAGTGCGCCCATGAATTCGGCAGGATGGGCCCATCGGCCGGGATGGCCTGTCCCTGCAAAAAGTTATTGATGAGGAACTGGCGGTTCAGCCCCAGCATCAAAGCCCGTCGTACATTGGCATTCTGCAAAAAGGGCGTTTGCGGGTCTTTCAGGTTGAAGAAGACAAAGCCCATCTGCGGCAGACGGCTGGTGTACAGATTGAGATTGGTCTCTGCCAGTGCGCCGGGCAGCGCATCAGCGGTGACGCGACTGACCGAGAACACATCGCCTTGCTGGTAGGCCTCCAGCGCCGCAGCCGAGGTGGGATAGTAACGGAACACCACCTGCTCGATGTAGCCGGTGCCGCGGTAAAAATCGGTGAACAGGGTCAGCACCACCCCCACGATCTGACCGTTCTCGACGATCAGGCGCTCGAACTTGTACGGCCC
>CAZJMZ010000008.1:4669-8985 GCA_964547115.1 uncultured Anaerolinea sp.
CACATCGTCGCTGGTCACGGGCGTGCCATCATGCCAGATGGCGTTCTGCCGGATCGCAAAGTTATAGATCGTGCCATCAGGCGTGGAGGCCCACGATTCGGCCAGGTCGGCTTGCGGCAGGCCGCGCTCGTCAAAACGGATCAACCCGCTGAAGAGCAGGCGGTCCACATCGCGGTCGGCTTGATTGTTCCAATCCAACAGCGGGTTCAGCCGGCCCAAAGCCCCAACCAGCCCTTCGGTATAGACGCCGCCCTGTTCCGGTTCCGATTGAATTACCGTGCCAACCCCGGGCGTTTGCGTAGTGAACAAAAGCACCGCCACGATTGCCACCGAGACCAGTACGACCAAGATCTGCCAACGTAATTGTTTCATATGCAAAAAAAGAAAGGCACGTTACCCAAGCGGACGGGGCCGCGCGGGCACAACGCGCCTTTCAGTGCGATCTCATCGATCAGAAAAGAATAACGAGCGCGAGCACCAGCAAAAAGAAGATGACACTCAGAACGATCGTCAGGCGGAACAAAGTGCGTTCCACGCCACGGCGTGCAGTGAACACACTGCCCGTGTCGGCGCCGGTCAGGCCACCCAGGCCTGCGCCTTTGCTCTGCAGGATCACGCTCAGAATGAGCAGGACCGAGATTATAATCAGCGCGATATCCAGATAGGTTCTCATTTGAAAAACAGCCTCCTTTATTAAGCGGGCACATTATACCCGCTGGGCGGAAGAAACGTCAAACCAGGGCGTGTACCAGCCCTGCACGAAAGGTCTCATGCACGAGCTCGTCGTCAACCTGCACATGCACACCCGCTACTCCGATGGGAGCGGCACCCACAAAGACATTGCCCAGGCGGCCATGCAAACCGGGCTGGACGCCGTCATCGTCACCGACCACAACGTGTTCGTGCACGGCGTGGAGGGCTACTACCGCAGCACCGCCAAAAACGGGACGGCTGCGCCTCAAGCCACCCGCGTCCTGCTGCTCATCGGACAGGAGGTCCACGACCAGGACCGGGACCCGCAAAAGAACCACCTGCTGGTCTTCAACACCAACCGCGACCTCTCGGCCTTGGCTGACGAGCCCCAAACGCTCATCAACGGCGTACGGGAGGCAGGCGGCCTCAGTTTCATTGCCCACCCACGCGACCCCGAAGCCCCGGCCTTCAACGAAACCGACATCTCCTGGGAAGATTGGACGGTCGAAAATTTCACCGGCCTCGAGCTGTGGAACGGACTGAGCGAACTCAAGACCGTGGTGCCGACCAAATTGCACGGCCTGTTCTACGCCTTCTTCCCGCAGTTCATCGGGCACGGGCCCATCCCCGAAACCCTGGCCCGCTGGGACCAGTTGCTCGCAGGCGGGCGGCGCGTGGTGGCCATCGGTGGCTCGGATGCTCATGCCCTGCTCTTGCATATGGGGCCCTTCAGCCGGGTGATCTTCCCATACGCATTCCACTTTAGAACGGTCAACACCCACGTCTTTGTTCCAGAGCCGCTCACCGGTGATGTAGCCAGCGATAAGAAAATGATCTACGAGGCGCTGGCCGAGGGGCATTGCTTCGTGGCCTACGACCTGCCCGGCTCCACGCGCGGCTTCACCTTCAAAGGCAAAGGGCTCGATCAATCCGTTATCATGGGCGACACCCTGCCCGCCAAGGGCGGTGTCACATTGCAGGCCTACTCGCCTCAACTGGCAGAGATCCGCCTGCTCAAAGACGGCGAACAGGTCGGCGTCTGGAAAAACACCCACGCCTGCACCTACCATGCCAATGAACCGGGTGTGTATCGTGTGGAAGTCTTCCGTAATTATTTGGGCAAAAAGCGCGGCTGGATCTACAGCAATCCGATCTACGTGCGCTGACTCATCCACCGTGATGACACCCTTCCCTTACAAACGCATCGTTGTCATCGGGGTCACCAGCAGCGGCAAATCCACCCTGGCGGGGCAACTCGCAAACCGGCTCAACGCCAGCTTCATCGAACTCGATGCCCTGCACTGGGAACCGCACTGGCAGGAGGCCCCGTTGGAAGTGTTCAGAGCCAGGGTTGTGCAAGCGCTGCAAGCGCCAGCCTGGGTGGTGGCAGGCAATTACCATGTCGTCCGTGACCTGGTCTGGTCACAGGCCGAAGCCCTCCTCTGGCTTGATTACTCCTTCCCGCGCGTGCTCTGGCAACTCACCCGCCGCACCTTCACCCGCTGGTGGACACAGGAACTGTTATGGGGCAAGGTCCGTGAGCCGCTGTGGGTGCATTTCAAACTCTGGTCTGAAGCATCGCTGTATCACTGGCTGGTCAAAACCTATTGGCGGCGCAAACGGGAATATCCCCGGCTGTTCGACCTGCCCGAATATCAGCACCTTGCCATGTTGCGCTTCAGTCACCCGCGGGAAACTGCGGCCTGGCTCGAAACCATCGAACCCACGCACAAGGAATCAATATGAACATCACCTTTCAGGAATTGCAGCACCCCACGCCCGAGATCGCTGCAGCGTTTTCGAGATGGGAAAATGACCCGGCGTTGATCCACTTGATTCGGCCGCATCAGGACCAGGCTTCGTTGGAGGCGCGTGAGGCCGTCACTGTCGAAACCTTGCAGGCCAGGCTCGAGCACGACCACATCCACCTGATCTTTGTCGACGAGGTTCTTGTGGGCGAAATGGATTTCCAGGTGGACCCGGGGCATCTGTTCAAGAAAGCACCCGGCACTGCCTGGATCGGCATCAATATTGGCGAAGCCAGCGCACGTGGCAAAGGTGTGGGGCGCATTGCATTCGCGCATTTGGAGCAACACATCCGCAGTTTGGGGTTAACACGCATGGAACTCGGTGTGTTCGAGTTCAACACACCGGCCATCCGCATGTATCGCAACGCCGGGTTCACCGAGATCGCCCGCCTGCCGGATTTCACCTACTGGCAGGGACAGCTATGGGCCGACATTCGGATGGAAAAATATCCACCCAAGGACTGATATGACCCCGCCTCTTTCCACCCCCAACCTGGATCTACGCAATGTGCTGAATACCACGCTGCGGCAGTTCGCGCCCTGGCTCGTGATGGTATTGATCGTCACTTTCGCCGGGCAACCCGGCGTGGTATGCATCACGCCTGTGGCCTGGCTGCTGGCTCTGCGCGCCGGTCTGGCGGCCACCAATCGCTCCACCAGCGATTCGCCCACCGCCCGCAAGACCGAGGCCGCCCTGAGCGGAGGCCTGCTCGGCTTGTTGCAGGGACTGCTCTTCGCCATCGTCATCACGCAACTGGACCCCATCAACACGCAGGAACAAACACAAGCCATTACCATCACGGTCGTGATGATCCTGGCGGGTATGCTCGTGGGCGCGTTCCTGGCGTTCTTCACCGGGCATCTCGCTGAACAACGGCGCAGCCGCCCCACAGAACAGGGTTGACCTTTGGACACCAATCTGATCTTTGCCAATTTACTGAACCCGCCCGTGTTGTTCTTCTTTGCGGGTATTCTCGCCATCCGCCTCGGGTCAGACCTCGAGATCCCCTCACCACTGCCCAAATTCTTCTCGCTGTATCTGCTCTTCGCCATCGGTTTCAAAGGCGGAGAGGAACTGGCCCACAGCGGGTTCGAACGCGAGATCGTGCTGGTGATGCTGGCCGCCGTCGGCATGGCAGCGCTGATCCCCGTCTACACCTTCAACCTGTTGAAGCGTTCACTGAGCTTGGCTAATGCGGCGGCCATCTCGGCCACCTACGGCTCGGTCAGCGCGGTGACCTTTATCACGGCCACCGCCCTGCTCAACCGGCTGGAAATCCCCTCCGGCGGCTACATGGTGGCCGCGCTGGCCCTGATGGAATCTCCGGCCATTATCGTGGCCGTGCTGTTGTATCGCAACGCCACCCAGAGCCAGAGTTCAAGTTGGAAATCGTTGCTCCGTGAAGCCCTGCTGAATGGCTCGGTGTACCTGCTGGTGATCAGCCTGCTCATTGGCCTGCTCACCGGCAACGAAAGCGGACAGGCGCTCGATATTTTCACCAAGGACCTGTTCCAGGGTTTCCTCTGTCTCTTTTTGCTGGATATGGGTCTGGTCTCTTCGCGCCGTCTCGGTGACCTGCGTGCCATGGGCGTCAAGCCGCTGGCCTTTGCTGTGCTGGTGCCGTTGCTGAACGCCGTGCTGGGAATCGGTCTGGCCTGGGTGCTGGGCCTTTCTGTTGGCAACGCCTTCCTGTTCTGTGTGCTGTGCGCCAGCGCCTCGTACATCGCTGTGCCAGCGGCGATGCGCCATGCCATCCCCGAGGCCAACCCCGGCGTGTATGTGACCATGGCCCTGGGCATCACCTTTCCGCTCAA
>CAZJMZ010000008.1:9085-10194 GCA_964547115.1 uncultured Anaerolinea sp.
CTGGTGGCCTGTGAGGCAGAGAAGGTCCCCGCCCTGGTGGAGGCGATCCGCCCGGTGCTCAAGAAGCGTGGCGGCATCTGCCTCGTTTCAGATGCGCAGTGGGTGGTACATTAGCCTGAATAGCACGTAGTCTGTGGTCTGTGCGGCTCGACCAGCGCCGCCCAATTAAAATCAATGGAGCTCAATCATGGAATATCGCAATCTCGGCAAGGCAGGTGTGAAAGTCTCAGCGATCGGGGTGGGGTGCAATCAATTCGGGCGCAAGGTGGATGCAGCAGGCACCAAAGCCATTGTCCAACGGGCGCTCGATGAGGGTATTAACTTTTTTGATACCGCCGATGTCTATGGTGACCCGGGCGGCCGTTCGGAAGAAGTATTGGGCGAAGCACTGCATGGGTTATGGGGTCAGGTGGTACTCGCCACCAAGGGTCGCTACAAAATGGGCGATGGCCCGAACGATCAAGGCGCATCACGCTATCACATTCAGAATGCGGTGGAGGCGAGTCTGCGTCGGCTAAAGACCGATCATATTGATCTGTATCAAATTCACGATTGGGACGATGCGGTCTCCATCCACGAAATGATGCGCGCGCTCGATGACCTGGTGCGGGCGGGCAAGGTCCGCTATATCGGCGCGTCCAATTTTCTGGCGTGGCAGTTGTGCCGCAGCAACGACCTCGCCGAAATGCAGGGCTGGGAGCAGTTCGTCACGATCCAGCCGCACTATCACATGCTCGAACGCGAGATCGAACGCGAGCTGGTGCCGTATTGTCAATTTGCAGGCATCGGCATCCTGCCCTACTTCCCGCTGGCGGGCGGCTTCCTCACCGGTAAATACAAACGCGGCCAACCCGCGCCCGCCGGTTCGCGCGGCGAGAAAAGCCCGTATGTGCAAAAATACCTGACCGACGCCAACTTCGACAAATTGGATGCGCTCTCGACCTTCGCCACCGCGCGCGGACACACGCTGCACGACCTCGCCTTCGCCTGGCTGCTGGCCAATCGGCAGGTGGCTTCGGTGATCGCGGGCGCCACCCACCCAGACCAGATCACAGCCAACGCCGCCACCGCTGCATGGAAATTATCAACCGCCGAGATGGATGAACTGC
>CAZJMZ010000008.1:10294-12420 GCA_964547115.1 uncultured Anaerolinea sp.
ATTTATGCGTAAACTTATCGTCAGCAACTTTGTCACACTGGACGGTCTATACGAAGGCAAAGATAAGAACATTCACTCGCTATATGACTATTACCATAAAGATTACTACGGTGACGACAGTTTTGATTTCTATAACGCAGAAAGATTGCGCGCGGCAGATTTTCTGCTCTTGAGCCGCAACGCCTTCCTGGGCAACAAGGAATACTGGACAAGCGTTCCGAATGACCCCAACGCCACAGCCATCAGACGCGAGACTGCCGAACTATTCAAGTCCATTGAGAAGATCGTCATTTCCGACAAGCTGACCGCCTCGGAATTATCGCCCTGGGAGAATACACGCATCATAAAACGGGCGACCGCCTATCAGGAAATTGCCGCCCTCAAACAACAGCCCGGAAAAGACATCCTTGTATTATTGAGCCGCCTGCTTTGGAACGACCTACTGGTCCATGACCTGGTGGATGAATTGCATCTCACTTTTTTCCCACTGATCGGCGGAGAAGGCACACCCATATTTGAAACCCGTCCTCCGGTCGCGTTCAAACTCATCCATACGCGCACATGGGAAGGCTCTGGTCATATCCTTGCTTGTTATGAGGTTAGCCGCAACTATTAACGAACGAGTCGACAATTTGCCTGCCGCAAGAGCCTGATATAAAACAGTGGTTCGGAAGCAACGACTTCCGAACCACTGTTCGTGATTTGTTTCTTCAACCCATCACTCACTCATTAAGCGCGCACCAGCGCTGTAACAGTTTGCGCTTGCCGTCGGAGAGATCGCGCGAGACCGGCATATAGGAGGTACTCTCCCAGTTGCGTTTGTCCACCATGCGGCGGATCATACCGGCAAAGTTTTTTGCCACAGACTCCTGCTGAAAGCCCAGCCGCGCGAACATGCCGGGGTACAACAAGTAGTAATACTGGATCACTTCCTTGTAGACAAAATCCCAGGTGATCTGGCTATCGGGGATGTTGTCGTAGTTGTCGTTCGGCATGACGCGGAAGGCGTTGTAAAACGTGAAGCCGAAATACAGGTACCGGTTCGCGCCACCCATGTTCGGGTCGAAGTTGTCGCGCAGCATTTGGTAGCGCAGCATGGCCGTACCGGTTTGCAGGCCTTTGACCTTGAGGGTGACCATGCCGTTGGCGTCAGTCTGGTAATACTGCGTGGGGTTGATAGGCGAAGGGGTGGCCGGGTCCGCTTTGGCCTGGGCCGAGTTGGGCGGCAGGGAGACGACGAACAGTTTGCCGGGCGTGTTATCGAGCGGCTGGAAGACCTTGGGCGCCAGTTGATTGGGCTGGTCGGGACCGGATACGAACTGATATTGACTCGTGGTAATGGGAATCAGCTGGTTGCGGACAGGCTGGCCTTTGTAGAAGGCCTGCACTTTGTACGTGAGGGTCTTGCCCTGCGTGAGGTACAGGCATTGGTCATCGGTGAGGATGTAGCCGTAGTCGATCTCTTGCATCGCGGGTTGAGGCGGTTGTGGCCCCAGGGCTTGGGCGTATAAACGGAAGAGGCCTTGCGGGTCGGTGAGCGCAGAGGCCAGGGCGGGGGGATAGCTGAATTCGAGGATGCCGCCTCCGGCTTCGTAGGAGGCGCGGTTGTACTGCGTCGGGGTGATGGTGGCAACGGTCTGCTCCACGCCGTTGCTGAGGATGGTCAGGGTCAGGTTGCCGTAATTGGCCTTTTGCAGGTCGGTCGCGGGGTTGGGTGGACTGCTGATAATGCTGGTCTCGGGGATGGTCGTCACGAGGTCAAGCACGACGGTTTTTTGATTCGTATCCACGATCACACCCGCCGGGCCCAGATAATATGGCGGCATGGGGGGCGGAGGATTGTTTGTTCCACTCGCGGCGATCTTGACCGCAGGCGATTTCTCACGCATCGCAACATTGAAGGCATAGTTGGAGGTGGGACGCGTGATGGGCATGACCGGATAGATCAGGCGTTCGACCGGCATGGAGGCGGGTTCGTTCTGATTCCAGGCGCCGACGCTTCCGACCAACATGCCGGTGGCCGGGTTGACGATCGGCTTTTTATACCCGGAGGCCTGGAACTGGTCGGCCAGCGCACCTTCGTCAAGGCCATCGAGCGTGTAATACATCGCAAAGCGGACAAGCAA
>CAZJMZ010000008.1:12520-19182 GCA_964547115.1 uncultured Anaerolinea sp.
ATGACCACGCGCACCTCCCCACTGAAGATCTGCGTGCCATAAATGCCGATCGGGTCAAGGTCCACCATTTTGGCGGAACCAGGTTTATCGAAGAACAGGTCACCGCGCAATTCCACCCGGCCGGAGAGGAACATGTCCTGCCCTTGCGAAAGGGTCTGCCCGCCCGGGAGGACGCTGGTTTGCATGACGGTGTTGACATAAGGCATGCCCGCTGAGGAAGCGGCCTGAAAGTTGAGGCCCGCATCGCCGAAATAGTTGAAGTAACTATTGAGCCAGCGCGTGTTCTGCACGGTCTTGGTCTGCATCATCCAGACGCGGTATTGTGCGTCCGTCAGGTTGTTGGGATTCACCACTTCAATATCGGGCTCATCCAATGTATAGGAAACCTTGTCGTTGTTGGCAGTGGGAACGTTCGTGGTGAAAACACCGCGGAAGTTCGCGCGAGGACGTTGGATCACTGACATGCGGGTCGCTCCTTGTTCGGCATGGATAGATTATTGGGCTTCGCGCAAGGACCAGACGAAGTCCACGAGTTTGTACACGATCTTCGTATTGTCATTGCAGGCGGTAAAGGCGCTGGCAGCGGCGTTGTAGCAGACCGGGTCACCATCCGCATCGTAGAAGGTGTTGTTGGGGTCATCCAGTGCGCCAATGTAACCCGCAATCCCGTTGTTGGCGGTATTGAAGAAAGCCAGCCGTCCCTGGTCAACAGAGCCGCGCGAAGCCAACGCGTGGCAGGTGATGCAGGACGACGATTTCTGGAAGTCGGTTTCGATGAGCGTGTTCGCCAGCAGGGTCGGTTGGTTGTTCGCGTCGGTAAAAGTGGTTTGGGTGCCGCGCAAGTTGTAGTATTGCCAGACGCTTTGAGGATCGATCGCAGCGTGGACTTCGTCGTTCAAGGTTTGCGCAGTGGGTGTGACCGGATAGACCGCTGGCGCGGGTGTGACAGTCTGGTTATCCACCTGTTCAAAGGTGGCCCACAGCCAATTGGGCAGGACCTTGCTGGTGATGTGCAGTCCGCTCAAGCCAACGAAGACCGTTTGGGTATCGCCGTTCTCGTCCACATATTGAGCAGTGGTGGTGTAGTAACGGCTGGCGCGGGGGTCGTTCTGTTCGAGGATCAACCACACGGCTTTGATCTCCAGGGCTGCGGTTGGGAAGACCACCGGTGCGCCGACCGGGTCGGTGCTGGGTGCGTTGAAGAAGGCCAATTGCCCGGCACGGCTGTAAAGCTGACGGCTGACAATGTACTCAAAGGTATCCTTGTTCATACGGATCTCGTACAGCGCAGGGTTGCCGTTGTCATCGAGCAGTTTGTAGCCTGAGATCTCGGGGTCGGCGGAGAGCATGCGCGGCGGGAGCGGCGCACCCCAGGGGTCGGGCGTGGCACCACCGGGCAGATACACGGCATAGTTGGGTTTCCATGTCTCCCAGATCGCGGAGGGGGGCGTGTCTCCCGATGGACAGTTGATGTATAGGAACATCAGCCACGCGAACAGGTCGGGGTCATTGCCGGCAATTGTGGCGGCGTCGGTTTGGAGGAGGGAATCGGAGCAGGTGGCAGCCATCTGCTGGATCAATGAGGCGGGGGTGGAAGTATCAGCAACGGCGGTGGGAGGCGCGTCCGTTTCAACGGCAATATCCACCTGATCTGTGGCGAGCGGCGCGCAGGCAGCCAGTACCAGGGCAAGCCCAATCAGGGCAGAACCGATTTGGAGCAAGAGTTTGGCTTTCAAGACAAGGCCTCCGGAAGAGTGAAATGGAACTTGCTTTAAAGTCGCCTGCTCCCGTCTGCCTCTTTGGCGACGGGAGCAGGGTTGATCGTTTGGTTATTCCGCGGCGGGCGATTCGATGCGGTACAGGTCGCGCTCTTCGGGGGTGAAGCCGCGCACCATGCGGTTATGCTGCGTCCATGCCACCAGTTCTTCGATGGGTTGCGGTGCAACCTTCCACACGATGAGGTGGCCGTCGCTGCCGGTGGTGTAGGCGAGCTCACCATCAGGGCTGAACTGAATGCCCCAGATGCCCGCACGATGTCCGACGAAGCGCCGCAGCACTTTGCCGGTCTGCGGCTCCCAGAGCAGCAACTTGCCGCTGTGGTCACCGGAGAGAATCCAGTTATGAGTCGGCGAGAACGCAACCACTTGAACGCGCACACTGTGTTGTTGAAAGACCATCACACGTTTGCCGTTGACGATATCCCAGACCATCACTGAGGTATCGTCGCTGGCGGTGGCGGCGTATCGTCCATCAGGCGAGACGGCCAGTTGATAAATGTGCGAGGAGTGCCCGGCCAGTTGGTGCAGCACTTCCCCGGATTCAATGTCCCACACTGTGAGGATACCCATGGATGACCCGCCGAGCAACCGTTTGCCATCAGGAGTGACCGCCACACCGCGGAAGGCCGGCACACTGCCAGTGAAACTGCGGACCACATTCCCGGTCTCGACCTCCATGATGCGAATCTCATCGCCGAAGATGATGGCAGCTACATGTTTACCATCGGGCAACAAGGCCATACCCGAATAGGCCGAGCCCGGCGATTCGTAGCGGCGCAGCTCTGCCCCGGTCTCCATGTCGCGCAGGACCATGACATTCTCAGCGCCAGGGATGAAGAAATCGCCGGAGATCGCGAGGAAGCGCTTGCCATCGGGCAAAATGGCAGTTTCATACACTGTATTGCGATGCGAGCCTACCGTACGCACCATGCGCCCGGTTTCCAGGTCCCACAAGTACAACGGGTTGACCGGGGCCTGCGGCGCAAACAACTCCATCGAGCCGCCACTGGTGACGGCATACCGCCCATGGGTCGAGACCGCCCACATCCCCATGCCCGCCGGGGCGCTCACACGATCCGTTTCGTCAGAACTGAACAGGTCCCAGACACGCAGGGTATTGTCGTTCGAAGCAGTGACCAATCGTCGTCCATCGGCATAGATGACCGCCGAGGTAATATGTCCCTTGTGGCCATAAACGCGGTTGATCTCCTGACCACGGTCGATATCCCAGAAAATCTGCGAAAGGTCAAAGCTGGCCGAAAAGGCGCGCAAGCCATCGGGGCTGACAGCCATACAGTAGGCAAAGGACAAATGTCCGCGCAAGGTATTGACCGCCTGCCCGGAATCCAGATCCCACAACATGAGCGTGGCGTCACCGGATGACGAGAGTGCCATATTGCTGTGCGGACGATATGCGACCTTAAACACCGCGTCACGATGACCCTTGAGCTGCTTCAGCATGGAGGCCGTTTCCAAATCCCAGAGCACAATATCGTTATTGCCTGAACTGGCCGAAAACGGGCCGCTCGGTCCGCTGCTCGAAAGCGCGGTCTTGCCATCAGGGCTGATCACCACGCAATACACCACATCGGCCTGCCCTGCCAGGCGGCTGACTTCCTGCCCGGTCGAGAGACTCCACAGGATGATGAAGTTGCTGGCAGTGTCAAAGTCATAACTGGCAGCCAACAGTCTATCGCCATGTACCGCGATCGACAGCACCTGGCCTGTCTGCGTGAAACGCCGCGTCTCGGCACCGGTCTTAAGATCCCAGACGCAGATCGAGCCATCGGCAGAGGCTGAGATGGCCTGCTGCCCATCCGGCGCAAAGGCCACGGCCGTCACAGTATTGGTATGACCCCCAAAGACCATGAGCTCTTCCCCGGTGTGTGCGTTCCATAAGCGAGCCGTATTATCCGAGTACGGCGCCGAGCGGGTGTTCAACGGCAAATAGGTCGGCATCTTGTTGTAGAAGTTGGTCGCAGGGCTGAAACCACCTGAAGCGGAAAGGATCAAGGTCTCATCCGCGCTGACCGCCACATTCCAAACCGTATCACGATGCCCCGCCAACATGCGGCGTGTCCCGGGTGCGGGAGCCAACTCAAAGAGCAATTGCTGAACCTGGTCTGGCGGCGCAGGAATCTTGTTCGATTCCACGGCCAGCGCCAATGCAATATCAGGCAGGTTCTGAATGGCGTTCTGGCGTGCATTCGCAGAAAGCGCCAGGCTCTGAATTTCGATGGTCTTGCGCTGCTCCCGGGCCTGCCGTGCCAACTCGGCCGCTTCGGCTTCCAGGCGCCTGGCAATGCTGGCATCCAGATAGTACATTTCCTCTTCATTCAGCACCAGGCTGGTCGCTGCACGCCATTCTTCGTACTGTGCCAGGCGCGTGCCTGAAAGCAAATAACTGGAGTCGCGCCCGGTCTTCTCCCATTCATGCACTGCCTTGGTGAGATAACGGTGCAAGCGCAGGCTTTCACGGTCCTGGCTGAGCCACTCGCGCAACGTGGGCCACTCACGGATCAAGGCCTCATGCGCCACTTCAGCGGTCTCATCACCCATGGTCACCAGCCGCGCCTCTGCCAGCATGTTCAACACAGCCCGGGCCTTGTCTGAATTTTCGGCCAGCGAGACCAACTCATCGAACGAAGCGGGACGCCGGGTATCTTCGGTCCCTTCACCCAACTCGGTCAGGCGCAGGAAGATATGCCGCACGATCGCCTGCTCATCCGGTGAAAGTTTTTCGTACACACTCTCTGCTGTATGCGCAATGGCGCCGCGCACTCCACCAGCATCGGCATAACCCTTCAAGGTCAAAATGTGACCTGCGCGCCGTTGCCAGGTTTCAAGCAGGGCATGCGAGAGCAGCGGTAATGCACCGGGCTGGTCACCCACATCACGCAGGATCAAGTCCACCAGGCCAGGCTCAAAGGCCCAGTGCCCGCGCCGCGCAGGTTCTTCGATCGCCCGGCGCATTTCATCGCCACGCATCGGGCCAATGAACTCCTGATGGCTGGCAACTGCAATCCGCAGCTCGGGGTATTGCGCCAGATGCCCGTAAAAATCGGCGCGCAAGGTCAGGATGGCGGTAAATTTCCCATTGGCCTGCTTCAAGGCTGTCAACAAATTATCGATGAAGGCTTCCCGCTCAAACTCATCATGGCAGATCGTGAACAACTCTTCGAACTGATCGATCACCAGCAACACATGCTTTTGGGCATGGTGCCGCGCCAGGAACAAGGCCAGGCTGCGCGGGTCCTGAGACATGTCATCGATGAACGTGGCCGTCACCCGCACAGAATCGAGTGTGCGCGTCAACTCCACTGCCAGGGCCTGCAACGGGTGCATGCTTGGCGTGATCACATGGATGTTCCACTCCGTGCTATCTGCCGGAGGCCGGATACCATCCAGCAGTGCCGTACCTTTTTTGAGAACAGGGATCAACCCGGCTCGGACGACCGAGGACTTGCCACTGCCCGAAGCGCCGATCACCACCGACAGGTTTTCTGCTTCAGACAAGCGTGCCACCAGCCGCGCGATCAGGGCCTCGCGCCCGAAGAACAGGTCTGAGTCAACTTCATCAAAATATTGCAACCCCTTGAACGGCGGCTCACCAGGTGTGGGCGGCTCTGTCCCGGTGAATTTGGTGCGTACCGGCGGAAAACTGTTCTCAAGTCCATCGATCACCAGTTGATTGATCGGTGCAGGGAATTTCAAATCCTTGAGGCGGTAATCGCCCAGATAGCGCACGCTCAAGCCCTTGGGCAGCAGGCTGATCACCAGGTCACGGGTGGCATTGGATAACAAGACCTGCCCACCGTGGGCTGCATCACCGATCCGCGCCGCACGATGGACATCCATGCCCACGTACCCGGTCGAGGCCAGGAGCGGTTCGCCCGTATGCAGGCCCATGCGCACCCGTAGCGGCCGTTGGTGGATCCATTCATGATTGGCCAGGTTTTGCTGGGCCTCGGCCACACACTGCACTGCATCGAGTGCATTGGTAAAGGTAACGAAGAATGCATCACCTTGTGTGTCCACTTCGCGCCCGTTCCATTTTTGGATGGCCGCCCGCATGATCGCGTGATGCTGGGCCAGCACAGTGGCATAGCGATCGCCAAGTTCATCCAATAGATTGGTCGAACCTTCAATGTCTGTAAAGAGGAAGGTCACCGTGCCTGATTTAGCCACACCCCGGGCCGGGAGCCGCGAGCCATCCAACAAACCGTCGTACAATGCGCGCGTCTCAACCGATGGCTGGGCACTGGATTTTTCTTCAAGTTCCTCCACACAACGCTGGTAGGCTCCTTTGACCTTGTCCATAGCACCACCGGCGGCATAGGCCAGCATCAAGGCGCGGTAGGCAGGCTCGAGCGTATTACCGAGCGCCAGCCAGCGCTCGGCCTGCTCCTCCACTTCAGACCAGCGCCCCTCTTTCACCAACTGGCTCACCAGCTGGTCCATGCGCGATTCAAACAAGGCATGCAGTTGGTCGCGTTCGGCGGTCACCCAGGTTTCGTGGAAGCCCGGCAGGAAGCGCCCCTGGTACAAAGCCACGCTGGCGATGAGGGCTTGCATATCGGCAGGTTCGGCTTTGAACTGGCCGGCATCAAGCCAGTGCTCTGCTTCGTGATTAAAGGAGATACTCGCCTCGTCGGCGATGATGTATTCAAGAGGGGAAGTTTGTTGCCTGGAAATGGCTTTGCGAATCCGCCATAGCTCATAACGCAGATTCTTCTGGGCATCTTCTTCTGAGTCGGTGGGCCAGAAGGTGGCAGCCAATTTTTCGCGGGGGTGTGTAGTACCAGCCGTCAGGGAGAGAAAGGCCAATAATGCCTGCCCAGGCTGGGATGGGATGAGGACGCGCTTACCGTCGAGCCGAACATC
>CAZJMZ010000008.1:19282-27535 GCA_964547115.1 uncultured Anaerolinea sp.
ACAATGCACCAGAAGTCCAAACGTCAGGTCGCTAAAGCAGAAAAGATCGCCGCATGGAGCAAATTGGATCCGGCGGTTTTCAAAAAGGCGGGCATCAGCCGGAAGCGCGCCACGGAGTTCGAGAGCAATTTTGATGGTGACATGGTCTGGCCGTGGGACGCGCCCTATAACCAGGACCGGCAACAAGCCGACCCGGCCTTCAACGAGTTCCCGGTGCTGATCGCGTATTGCAAATCCTACAGCGACATTGCCTACTGTTTGGGGCTGGCGCAGGAAAACAACCTGACGGTCACCTGCCGTTCCGGCGGGCACAGCACGGCGGGGTATTCGGTCATCACGGGCACCATCACCATCGATATGAGCCGCTACTTCAATTATGTGAACGTCGATCCGGTAAGCCGCACTGCGCACGTGGGTGCGGGCACGCCATTCGACACACTCGACACCAAGCTCGAGCCCTACGGCCTGCATGTGCCCGGCGGCGAATGCAGCGATGTATGCGTTGGCGGCTATTCACAGGGTGGCGGTTACGGATTCACTGCCCGCCAATACAGCATCAACAGCGATAACATCCTGGAAGTGACGGTTATGAGCATGCAAGCCAGTGGCCCGCAGTTGATAGTGGCTAACGCCAACCAGAACCAGGACCTGTACTGGGCGGTGCGCGGCGGCACCGGCAACAACTACGGCGTGCTGATCGACATCAAATATCAACTCTATCCGGTAGGAGTGATGTGGGGTTTCACCCTCAAATGGACCAACCCCACCGACATTCTGAATGCCCTGCAAATGATCCAGAACCAGTATGCGCTCAAGGCCCCGCCGGAATTGGGCTTTCAGGCGGTGTTGATGATCCAGGCTGGTGACAGCGCTCCGAGCTTCCAGTTGAGCGGCATCTACAACGGTTCTGCCAGCCAGGGCATGTCGCTCATTGCCCCGCTTGTTCGCCTGGGGAACCCGACCTACAAGACCTACACAGGCTTGTTCCGTTATTTGAACGATACGATCCTGCCTGAACCGAACCTGCCTCCCAATTTCAATGGCATCCCACCGGAGGTAAAAGAATCACGCTACATCTCCACACCCATCGACGCGAACGGCTGGCAACAGATCGTCAATTACTTCTTCAATCAGCGCCCCGCCTGGAACGTGACCAATGCCGTGTTCTTTGAATATTATGGCGGGCGCATCAATCAGGTGCCCACATACGCAAATGCCTTCGTCCACCGCAACTCCTACATGGACATTTATGTGGACTCGTTCTGGTACAACGACACCCAGAAAGCGGCAGCCGAAACCTGGCTCGACGGCTACATGACCCTGATCAATGGCTACAGCAACGGCGAACAGTACCAGAATTATCCGCGCCGCAATACTTCCGGCTATCAATGGGCTTTCTGGAAAAACGGCATCTACACACTGGCCGCCGTCAAAGCCAAGTATGACCCGCTCGGCCTGCTTAATTTCCCCATGTCTGCTGTGTTACCCAAGGATAAGAAGGACCCGGTCTACACCCAGGTCAAACGCGCCGACCAGAAATCGCTTTTCCCCAAGCGCAAGATCATCGCCGACAAGAGTTTCGAAAAATTGATGAAAGCCAAGGCAGAAAACAAACAGTTGAAGTAAACCCCTTTCGACATGACGCGCGTAACAAGTTGTTACGCGCGTTTGCATTTAATATCGTCGCAGCCGCACCACCAGCCGCGTCAATCCCAATGCAGCCAGCAATACCAGCCCCACCGCCACCTCGAAGGGCAGGCGGCTGATGCGGATGACCACACTCAGATACGCCAGCCCGCCCCCCAACAGGGCCACCACCCCCACCCGCGCCAAATGCCGCCGTTCCATCCCACGGATGTCGTCGGTGGGGGCGGCGTAACGCAAACGCCGGTCAAAGTCTGAGAGATCCCAGCCGAGCAGGGCGCCCAGTGCACCAAGCAGCATCCAGGTGGTGTTGAGCTGCAACCAGACCCCATACGCTGCGCCAAACAAAGCCAGCAAAAATGCCAGCGAAGAAACCCAATACAACCTGCGCCAGTGCGCCAGGACCCAAACGATTCCCAGCAGCACACACCAGCGGACCGGGTCGATGATGGCGGCCTGAGCATATCCCACTGCCAGCGAACCCGCGCTCACCAAAACACTGAGCAGAAAAACGACCAGGGTCAATTTGACCTCCATCCCTGTTGCCACTTATGCATTGCGAAAATACCCAAACGGACGGCTCAGCCGCTTTTTCACGACCTGATCGAACGGCACGGCCACATCCCAATCCAACACCTGAATACCGGCGCGTCCCACCTTCTGCATCATCACCGTCCGCTCCATTTGGACCACCCGCGCAGCCAGTTGTGTATCAGGCGTGCGAGGCAGGTACGAAAGTTCGAACTTTACCGGGTTGGGGCTGACCACCAGCACCTGATAACCTTGCGCACGCAACTGCACCAGCGGGCTCAGGTCATCTTCATGCAGCGGCGAGACCAGAATGATCTGTGAGCCCGAAGGAAACAGGCGAGTGGGCAGGTGCTCGAGATCGGCGAAGACTTCGCTGCCACCGGGGCGGGCATGCGCCAGAGAATACAGGATCTTCTCACGCTGCAATTTGCCATACCCGGGGATCGTCCAACGCAGAAAGGCGGCGTATACCAGCAGGCCCACGCGGTTACCTTGCGCAAGCAATGCATCGCCCAGCGCGGCGGCGGCCTGCACCGAATATTCAAAGAGCGAGTGTCCGCGCGGAAATTCATTCGTCCGCAGGCGGCCATCGAGGATGATGCCCACATCGGCGGCGCGCTCCTGTTGAAACTCGTTGGCGTACAATATCTCTTCGTGATGGGCGCTGGCCCGCCAATTGATGGCACGCGGCGGGTCGCCGGGATGATATTCGCGCACACCGAAAAACTCGGTGCCCGCCCCGCCCACCCGCGCGGGGATCGACCCCGCAAAGACGCGCGTGCGCCGTGGACGGATCGCCACATGCCGCAGACGGGTAACCGGCGGGAAGACGAACAACTGGCCCTTCGCCTCCAACCCGACCTCGCGGCTGGTGACGCCCCAAGCGTCCTTGGCCAACACCCGCACCGACTCGAACCCATATCCGCCCCGTGGTCCTGCCACCTGATAACTGAACGTGTAGGCCGAGTCTTTCGGAAGCCGAAGCAGGTGGCGGCTGTGGGCGAAGCGCAGGGTCAAGTCTGCGGGCAGCAGGTCTTCGATGAGCACTTCGTCGAGGGAGGGCCCGTGATTGGTGATGGTCACAGTGACCGTCACAGGCGTATCGGGTGTGGTGCGTTCGGTGCTGAGGTGACGTGTGGCAGACAGGTTGAGCGAGTCTGGCGCAAAGAGGAAGCCCGCCAACAGGTAGACCACCAGCGGCAGGGCCAGCGCGATGTATTCCCCTCGCACGAGGGCCACACCCGCCAACAGCAGGCAATAGATAAGGGAACCGAGAAAAAGGGAACGGGACACCATGCTCCGGCTGTCTTGAGGCTGCGAGGTTATTTCACCACCGGCACCGGGGTCTTCTCAATGGCATCACGGATGACGTCATCGCCAACCGTGCGTGACATCCAATATTCAGGTTGCAGGATGACACGATGCGCGAGGATGGGTGTGGCGTAGCGCTTGATATCGTCGGGGGTGATAAAGTCACGGCCATCGAGGGCGGCGTTGGCGCGCGCCATCTTGAGAAAGGCCAGCGACCCGCGCGGGCTGGCGCCCACGGCCACCCGTCGGTCGGTGCGCGTGGCATGGACCAGGGAGGCGATGTACGTCTCGAGATCGGCATCGACATGCACAGTCTCGACCGCCTCGCGCATGCTCAGCACCTGGGCGGGTTTGACCACTTCGCGCAGTTCCACTTCGTCCTGTTTGCGTTCACGGCGGCGGCGCAGGATGAGCTTCTCTTCTTCAAGCGTAGGGTGGCCCACAGTGAGCTTTAACATGAAGCGGTCCAGTTGGGCTTCGGGCAGAGGGAAGGTACCTTCGTATTCGATGGGGTTCTGGGTGGCCAGCACCAGGAATGGTTCGGGCAGGGGCAGGGTTTCCCCTTCGAGCGTGACCTGCCCTTCTTGCATGGCTTCAAGCAGGGCCGATTGGGTCTTGGGCGAGGCGCGGTTGATCTCATCGGCCAGCACGATGTTGGCAAAGACCGGGCCTTTGCGTAATTCGAATTTGTTTTTGGTACGGTTGAAGATATAGCCGCCGGTGATATCGCCGGGGAGCAGGTCGGGGGTGAATTGGATGCGTTTGAAGTCGAGGCCGAGGGCGGTGGCGAAACTGCGCGCGATGAGCGTCTTGCCGAGGCCGGGGAAATCTTCGAGCAGCATGTGCCCGCCCGCCAGCACGGAGGCCATCATCATCTCGAGCAGTCCGCGTTTGCCAACGACGGCACGCTCCACTTCAGCGATCACTTGTTTGGAAAGTTTGGATACAGTTACAAGGTCTGCCATGCGGTCTCCGGGAAAAAATGCTTTGTCACGCCTGCGGCGCGACCGATTTGGGTTGTGTCTCTGATTCGATCTTCGATTCGAGGAAACTCACCACGGCGTGCACGTCGTGGTCGAGCGGGGTCTTTTCGGGCAGGGCAAAATAATTCCATTGGGAGCCAGGGTATTCAGCAAAGGAGCCGCGTAACCCCTTTTCAAGGTAGAGCTGGGTTTCAGGAGTGGGGTTCCAACCTTCGCCGGTGAGTGGCTCAAAGACCGTACGCGGTTTGCCGTGATCGCGCTGGATGAGCAGTTGAAAGGCCAGTTTTCCCAGCCGGTTGGCCACCAGCCACTTGAAATAGATGCCCCTGTTGGAGCGCCGCAACGCGTGGGCCAGCACTTCCACCCGGCCTTTCTCGTTACGATGATACGGGATGAGTTTTTTGTTCGGTTTGATCTCGGGGAGCAGACTGAAAGCCAGGATGAACAGCAGCACCACCGCCAGCACGATCCACCAAATGGACTGATCGAGCGAAATATAGAGCAGATTCAGCAGCCAAAGCAGATAGGCCAGCGGCAAAAGGATCATGCGATTCGCCACTTCGCGCATGGGGAAGGCCAGCAGGATCACGATCACCGCCACACCTGCCAAAAGCAATCCGCGCCGCAGGTTGGGAGTCATACCGCTTCTCCGCAATGTTGCAGAATGGCCGTGAGGCAGGCCACGGCTTCATTGACCGAAGCCGGGTCTGACTTGCGCCCGCCGTAGCGCACCGATTCGAACAGCCGCGTGAGGCGCTTCACGGAGTCACCGGGCAGGCCGGCGCGCTCGAGGCGCACTGCAAACTCACCGGGCGTCATCGATGCTTTGCGTTCGAGATTCTTTTTCTCGGCCACGGCATCGCTCATGCGAAAGTAGCAGTTCAGGATCACATCGGTCGAGTCACGGCCGCTTGAAAGATCGTGCAGCGAACTGCGGGCGATCTTTGCCAGTTGGTTCATGGCAGAGGGTGGCGGGTTGAGTTCGCGCCAGATGCCGTAGGCCTTCCAGGCCACGAACACCAGTGCTGCGGCCAGTGCAATGCCCAGCACATACGACAGCCACGAGTTGGTTTGCGGCGGGACGAACGCCGGGGCGGGGTCTCCGCCATTGGCTGAGGCGGGCACGTTGCCCAAGGCCGATAAATTGAGGCCCATCTGGATCAGCACGCCGCGATAGCGGGTGAACAATAACCACAATGCCCAATAGGTGACCGCCACCCGGATCGCGATGAGAATAAGTTTTTTGCGCATCTCAGGCGAGAGCAACAGGCCGATCAGGACGAACAGCAGCACGAACAAGACCCAGACAGCAATCTGTGTTTTCAAAGGGACGGAGAAGACGGAATCCAACACCTCTGCCACAGACAGGTTGATACGCTGCGTCTCACCCTGACCGAATTCCTGCGAGGCGCGAAAGGACACACTCTCCATCCCGATCGCCAGTTCGGTCAAAGCCGCCAGCGCCAGCACGGAGAGGAGGACGATCCACACTTTGTGAGAGAAAAATGCGCGCATGCCAGTTGAAATTGTACCATTCGTACTATAATGGCAAACACCCTCCTGATGACTATTTCTTCCAATGATTGCTCCGCCGTGCTCCACCCGCAAGCCGCCGAGGGACTGCGCCTGTTCAACGCGGGCGAATACTTCGAAGCGCATGAGGCGCTCGAGATCGCCTGGAACGAGGAGCGTGGCCCAGTGCGGGACCTGTATCGCGGCATTTTACAGGTGGCCGTGACATACCTGCACATCACGCGCGGCAATTACAACGGCGCGGTCAAGGTGTATGGACGCAGTCAGAAATGGCTGAAGGAGTGGCCGGAGGTCTGCCGGGGCATTGAAGTGGAGACTTTGCGGCGGGATGCCGAGTCTGTCATGCAGGCGGTGATGCAATTGGGGGCGGAACGCATTGAGGAATTTGACCGGCGCCTGCTGAGACCTGTCCGATGGCAGGAGAGGCCCGGGAAACAGAAGCAGGCTTACACGTGCGACCGATGCGGAAGTCCGATGTATGAGAAGAACTGCAAGGTCACGTGTCCGAACTGCGGCAATCGGTTCGATTGTTCGGACCTGAACATCTATTTTGATTGACACATTCCCCACTACATGTCAGCCACAGAGCGCACAGAGAAATCAAATCTCTGTGCGCTCTGTGGCAAGATGACTTTTGCAAGCAGGTTATCCAACGACTGGAGTCGTTGGAGTCTGTTTACTTGACGACGCGGAAGGTTTTGGCGCTGGATTCAAAGGTGGCAAGCAGGTTGAAGTATTCGGTGAGCTCGGCGGTGTATTGCACATACCAGACCACACCGCCATCTTGAATGACGTAGGTGAGCTCGTTGATATCCACGTTGTTGCCGCGGCGGCCAGAGAACACAAGGCGCAAGGCGGGGACTGTATTAAGGGTGATTTTGGAGCGTTCGCTGGGCGGCAGGCCGATGGTTTGTATGCGCTGGTTGATGAAATCATCGAACGTGGGCGCGGTGATGGGTTCATAAGAGACCTGCACGTAGATCTTGTTTGGCGATTTGGCAGAAGTAGCGCCGCGTAGAGACAGGTCAACGATGGGGTCACCGCCCAGGCCGGTGGTGAGCACATCTACAGTGGTGGCAGTTTTATAGCCCGCGGGGAGCCAGAGTTCGAAGAGCGCGGTTTTGTATTGCACCCAGCCTGCAGGGATCAACGACTCGTACGGTACTGCCGTCGGCGCGGGGGTGGCGGTGGGCGTGGGGCTGAGAATCAGCGTGGGGGTGGGTTGAAGCGTGGAGGTCGGTGTGGGCGGAAGAGGGGCGGCAGACAATCCCAGTCCGTTCCTGAGGAGCAGGTAGCCCGTCACACAGAATAACAAAAAAATACCGCCCGCCAACGCGGCCAGAATGCCAAGTTGAGGGACGGTCATGCCAAGGTATTTGCGATTGCGGTCCATAGGGTCTCCAAAGGCGCACAGGATGGATGGCTTGAATCTTACATGCGAATGCGCCTGGGCACCCTTATAACATCATGACCGAATTTGCTGTATGGGCCAGAGGGTGGAAGACCCGTTTTCCACGAAGTACATGAAGAAGCACGAATGGTTTTATGCAGAGCGTCTGAGAGTGCCCAATTCTTTGTGGCCTTCGTGGATCAAGGCATTGTTTATTTCTGGATCAGGATCGCCCGTGCGGGGGCGCCATCGGACCCGGCGATCTTGAGCGGCAGGCAGTACAGGTCGTAGAAGCCGCGGATGATCTTTGCGAGATTCAAACCTTCCACGATCACCACGCCCGCCTTGAGCAGGACGTGATGCGTCGGTGCAGGGTCGCTGTACGGTGCGACGGAGAGATAATCCACACCCACGAGTTGCACACCGCGCTCCACGAGCCACTCCGCGCCATCTTCGGTGATGGCCACAAAGTCGGTTTGAAATTCGGTCTCGCCTTTGGCCCACAGGTGCGAGTTGCGCGTGCCAAAGAGGATGCGCTTCATCTCTTTGGTGATCTCGGTACGCTCCAACACTTCAGCGGTGATGGCTTCGATGCCATCGGGCAGTTGCACCACGTAGCATGGACCCGTCAGCACCTCCAAAGGCAGGTTCTCGACTGTGCGGCCGTCATTGAGGAAATGATGCGGCGCGTCCACATGCGTGCCGATGTGCACGGCGGCATTCAGACGCGTGACGTTCACATCCGCGCCTTGATCCATGGAGGCAGCTTGTGTCAATTCGATGCGCGGGTCGCCGGGCCAGACCGGCAGGGTGGCAGAGAGCGTGAGGGAAATATCATAGATGGGCATGGGATGTTCCTTT
>CAZJMZ010000009.1:0-26460 GCA_964547115.1 uncultured Anaerolinea sp.
ATGCCGAGTTCGTCGAAGAAAGTCTGCGACATTTTGTAGTCGTAGTGCTGACCGGTGTGGACGAGGATCTCGTGATGGTGTTTGCGGAGCGCGCGGCTGACCGGGGTTGCCTGTATAAATTCAGGGCGCGCGCCGACAACGGAAATTATCTTTAAACTGGACATGGGGCTCATTTCGTTCCGGCCTGGGCAGCGCGGATACATTCATTTAATTTATTGGCGATCATTGCAGCATACTCGGGTTTGATCATTTCATGCGGCGTGTCAAAGTAGTGCACATCCAACCCGCCCCCAGCCAGCGGCCCCCAACCCATGGGCGAATCAAGTGGGTCGGAGGCGATGCTTTCACGGGCGCGGAAGAGCGTAACGCGCCCCGGATAGACGGCCGGGACATAATTTCTTAACGCGGCACGGTGATTCAGACGCAGGTAACGGATCAAGAGTTGGTCCGGCAGGCGCCTGCCAAATAACCGGTAGATGTATGCAACGGCGGAGATAAGCACGAGTCGGAACTGGAACCAAACCTGCTTGCCTGCATAAACTGCCGCCCGCCTGGGGCGCATCTTGCTCAAGGCCCGCCAATGACCCTGCATCTTACGCTTGAACAGTTCCGCATCACTATCGGGCGTGAGCGGTTCCAGCACCGGCTTCACCATGCCATTCACCACTTGTACCGGCCGCACCGCCGAGGAGGGGTTACGCGTGTCGAGCAACACCAATAGCGCCACCTGCTCCCCTTGCTTGAGCAATTGGTGGGCCATTTCAAAGGCGATCTCTCCGCCCAGGGAGAATCCGCCAATATGATATGGGCCCTGCGGCTGGATCTTGCGAATCTCGCCAAGATACAGGCTGGCCATGGTGCGAAAATCGCTTAGTGCCGGGCGGATACCATCCACACCCTGGGATTGGAGCGCATAGAACGGCTGGTCGTCGGGCAAATGGTTGACTACATCGCGCCAGAATAGCACGCCACCGCCCACAGCATGAATGCCAAAGAATGGTGGCTTGTTCCCCGTCGTGCGGATCGGCACCAAAGGAGACCAACTACGCGCTTCATCTTCCCGGCGATCCACCAGTTCGGCTAGTTGGGCCACGGTCATCGCGTGGAAGAGGCTGGTGAGCGGCAGGCGCACACCCAAGTCACGTTCAATACGGGTGAGGATCCGCACGGCCATCAGGGAATGCCCGCCGAGGTCAAAGAAATTATCGTGAATACCAATCTGCTTGACTTTCATCACATCCTGCCAAATGGTCACGATGGCTCGCTGCACCGCATTGACGGGAGGTGCGTATATGGCCGCGGATGCCTGCAAGCCACCCAATGCTTGAGGATCGGGCAGGGCCAGGCGGTCGATCTTGCCGTTGGGGTTCAGCGGCAATGCCTCAAGGAAGACGAACGCGGCAGGCACCATATATTCGGGCAGGCGGGTGCGCATGTACTCTTTCAATTGCGACGCGGTGGTCTGACTCCCGGCCGGGAGCACCACATAGGCCGCAAGATACTTTTCATCGGGGTTGGCACCGCGCGCCATGACCACGCAATTACGCACCTCGGGGTGTTCACGCAAAACAGTTTCCACCTCGCCTAATTCCAGGCGCTGCCCGCGAATTTTGACCTGCTGATCGCCACGCCCCAAAAATTCGATATTGCCTTGCGCGTTGAGGCGGGCCAGGTCGCCAGTGCGATATAACCGGTCTGAAAGACCATCGTCGAAGGGGTTGGGGATGAATTTTTCAGCGGTCAGTTCTGGGCGGTTCAAATATCCACGCGCAAGGCAGGGATTGCTCACGCACAATTCCCCGGCTTCGCCATCCGCCACCGGATGCAGGTTGGCATCGAGCAGATACAACCGGGTGCAGGCGGCACTCTTTCCGATGGGCACAATGCCGAAGTTGGCAGGCAGGTCAGGGGGGATGGTATAAGAGGCGACAATGCCGGTCGTTTCAGTCTGGCCGAAGATATTGACCAGCCTCACCTGGGTCCCGAAACGGTCATACCAATCGCGAGGCAGGTCGGCCATCAAGGCTTCACCGATCGAGACCACCCGGCGCAGGGCGTTATCCAACAGCGCGGTCTGTTCGGCCTGTGGCAGGTCTGAGAGACGCTGGATGCAACTGCGCCAGAAGGAGGGGACCATATCCATCAGAGTAATGTTGCGGCGTTTGATCAATTCGAACAACGCAAGCGGGTCGCCGATCTCATCGGCAGAGGCCACCACCACACACGCCCCCACCGCCAGCGGAATCATCAACTGCCGCACTGAGAGGGCATAGGCGATCGTGGCCGATTGCAGGTACACATCGCTGGCCTGCACATCGAGGGCCGAGCCGGCCACCTGGGTAAAACTGACCAGGCTGGCATGGGTGATCATCACACCCTTGGGCTTGCCGGTGGAACCAGAGGTGTAGATGATGTACACCAGATTCTCAGGCCCGATCGCAGGGGCCGGGTCAACGGACGGGAATTGCGCGATCGCTTCCCCATCCACATCCATGCAAACAGACTGAATCGACTGGCCTTGAAACAAACCCATCAAGGAACTGTGGGTAACCACGATCCCGGCCCGTGCATCGTCAAGAATAAAGACCAGGCGGTCTGCCGGGTAGGCCGGGTCCAACGGCACATACGCGCCGCCCGCCTTGATGATTCCCAGGATCGCCACCACCATATCCAACGAGCGCGGCATACACACACCCACGGGCATCTCGGGCCGCACCCCTAACGAGATCAAATAGCCCGCCAATTGGTTGGCGCGTTCGTTTAACTCCTTATAACTCAACGTTTCAGAGCGACACATCAACGCCGTGCGTTGCGGGGTCTGTGCAGCACGGGCTGCAAACAGGTCCGCAAAAGTACGGGAAGTATCCAGGGGTGTGATGGGAACGCTTTCCATGGTCAGTACTACTCTCAAACTTGATTTAACCAGCTGCCATCAAAACGGCTCATCCGCCGCGGGCTGCCTTCATAGACCACCGCGGCCATCCAACCAGGCCGCGGCTCAAAATTCTCAAACCAGAGATTGCTTTGCGAACCTAGCATGGATAGGATATCAGCCTGCATAATCGTCTCCGTCAATCCCGAACCCAGCCATTTGGCATAGGCCTCTTTCAACGTCCACAAGGCAAACCAGGCACGGGTGTACTCTTCTCCGTGCAAGCCAGCCAGCCGCGCCCGTTCCGTCTCTGCAAAATGCAACGCCGCCACATCCTGCAGGTCGTCTGGTGTTGTGCGTTCCACGTCCACGCCGATACAGCTACCGCGCGTTATGGCTACCAACCAGAACGGCCCGGAGTGCGCGAGACTGAACTGTAGCTCCGCATGGTCCGGCAGAAACAGTTTGCCCTGCGCCGCACGCACCAAGCGGACCGCCTCAGGAGAAAGCCCAAGATACCCGCCCAGGATCTGACACAGGACGGACCGCCTCAGACTCACATTAGCCTGCCCCAACCACCCGGGCCGATGCTCCACTGTAGTCTGTTCCGCCACACCTTCATCCACACACCACACATGCACCTCATCAGCCGCCAAAACCGGGAACTGCCCCACAACGACCGGCATCATCGCACACCATCCCGTCGGGCCAACCCTGATACCGGATGTTGGTGAATCACCACCAACGACATGGCAAAGACGAACACCAAAGTCAATGATGAAACAGCCTCCACCGTGAGCCAATCTGGCGGCAGGAAAGGCAGCGTTTGCGCCGGCAAGGTCGGGAACATCAACAGGAACAGAGCCAGGATCCCACCCACGGTCAACCAGTTCACCTGCGCCTTCGCTTCCAGCGTTGAAACAACCCATAACAAAAAGAAAAAGATCATAAAGGACATATCATGAATGCGATGGTATGTGACCATAAATATTGATACGGTCAACAGGTTGATTTCCTGAAGACCGATCCTTCCCTCCAACCTGTCAGTCAAGTTGCGCTGCGTTGCACAGCGCACCAGGCCGGTTATGGTAAGGATTGAAATCAAGACGAACAAAATGGCTTGAAGTAACCGGTTATCGAATCTGGCAAGCAGATGCACGCCATTCTGTGAGGCGTTGACGGCAAAGATCCTGAAATACGCCAAAATCGTTTCGAACGGCGAGCCCCGCTCAAGGAACAAAAGCGCCAAAAGCGCGAAGCCCTGCAAGGCCAGGGCCACCATGATCGCAAGGAACCGTTTTCGGATCGCATAGTATAGAAATGTGGGAGTACCAACTGAATATTTGGAAATACCCAGTCCCAGCAACAAACCCGAAACCCAGGGCCGGTTTCGGCTGGCTAACAGAGCCGGCAACAGCAGAAAGAGACACACCAGCGCCTGCTGCCCCACGACAATGCTCTGGCGCACACCGTAAAAGTTATAGAACACAAAGGCGAAGATCAGTGCGTCTACACGCTCGAGTTGGATCGATCCGTCTAATAAGCGGAGCGCCAGCCAGGGGATGCTGAAGGCGAAGGCCAGGTTGAACAGCATCCAGAGCAGGCGGGCGGTGGGCCAGGAGAACCAGGCAAACAGGCCCAGGGTCAGATTGAGAGGCGCGGTGACGGCGGGAACGACGATCATTGCGCGGGCGACCGGATGCTCCGTGACCACCGGCCCATCCAGATATCGGATGGGCAACACCAGCGCCTGTTCAGTATCACTGGGAAGATTGGGATTTCCCGAGCCGGGAAAGGCCGGATTCCAGTAATTGGGGGTTCGCGCGTTCAGGATGGCCGCATATGAGTTGACTCCCTGCCGGACAAAGTGACCGGCATACCAGTATCCATGAAAATCCAGCCCCGAATATTCCATGATCAGGGCATGTTCGATCGTCCATGGCAGCGTATAGAACGCCGTCAGGAACACCAAGGAGGCCAGCACCAGCCACTTGAACAGGTTGAGAGCGGTCAACTCCTTGAATGAATTTCCCATGATACCGTTTTGATATGTCGGCGCTCAAGCCGAAGAGTCGGCAAAAATCTCGCCAAGAAAACTCCTGCCGATCGGTTGCGGTTCCAGCGCAAACATTTCAGCGAGGGTGGCGCTGATATCGCCGAGGGAGTCACGGTCGCCGAGGTTCACGCCGTGTTTGATGTTCGGGCCGAACGCCAGCAATGGGACATACTCACGAGAGTGGTCGGTACCGGGCGTGGTGGGATCTACGCCGTGGTCACCGGTGACGATGACCAGGTCGCCGGGCTGGAGGCGCTTTGCGATCTCAGGGAGGTAGCTGTCAAATTGTTCGAGTGCATCCGCATAGCCGCGCGGGTCGTTGCGGTGACCGTAGATCATATCGAACTCGATCAGGTTGATGAACAGCAGGCCAGAGAACTTCTCCTCCAGCAGTTTGAGCGTGACATCGAGACTCTCGACATTGGTCAGCACATGATTCTTTTTTGTGATGCCCTGATGGTTGAAGATGTCATCGATCTTGCCAACCGAGTAGACATCCTTCCCGGCATCTACTAATTTTTGCATCATGGTAGGGTACGCCGGATTGCGGGGATAGTCCTTGCGATGCGTGGTGCGCTTGAAATTCTCCGGCTTATCGCCCAGGAACGGGCGGGCGATCACCCGCCCAACCCCATGCTCACCCTGCAGGATCTCACGCGCGGCTTCGCACATCTTATACAACTCAGGCAGCGGAATGATCTCTTCGTGCGCCGCGATCTGGAAGACCGAATCCGCCGAGGTGTACACGATAGGTTTGCCGGTCCGCATGTGCTCCAGGCCCAGCTCAACGAGGATCTCGGTGCCGGAAGCGGGCTTGTTGCCAAGCACATCCCGGCCGGTGGCCTGCTTGAACGCATTCAATACCTCAGGCGGAAAGCCGTTCGGGTATGTGGGGAAGGCCACAGGCAGATATACACCCATCATTTCCCAATGACCGATGACCGTATCCTTGCCGGCCGAGCGCGGCTGAAAGCGACCAAAAGCACCTTTTGCATTCGGGTTTTGCGGCACGCCTTGAATATCAGTGATATTACCGAGTCCAAGGTCATACATATTCGGGGTTTTGAGTCCGCCGATGACACGCGCCACATTACCGAGCGAGTTGCTGCCCACATCGCCATACGCCGCGGCATCGGGCGCCTCCCCCGCCCCTACCCCATCCAGCACGATCACGATCATTCGATTGAGCATATTATTCTCCTGTTGTCAGCCAACGCAGGCGGGGAAATTTCACAGCCAGGCGTTCGTACAGGTCATGCAACGCCAGCGCCGCAAACGGGATCAGCACCGCATCCACCGGGAGGCGGTAACGGATCAACGTCCACGTGAGGATGTGCACGCCGGAATAGACCAGCGCAAACAACATCAGCAATCCGTGAGGCGAAAAGACCAGCTGCCAGAACCGCCCGCTGCGCCGAATCCCCAGCAGCAAACCGTAGAGCATGAACGGCAGAAACAGCCCAAAACTGCCGATGCGCGAGACGTTGCTCAGGGTGCTGGAATCAGACGAGTACCAGAACATGAAGTAGGGTGGAATGCGGCTCAACGATAACAGGACATAACGCTTCGGATCGTTCATCACGAACTGGACTCCGCGCTTGAGCAGTTCCTGGTCGAGGGCCGCTTCGTCCAATTGACGGACCTCGGCGGGAATCATGGCGCGATATTCATCGGTCGAGAGGATGGGGATGAACTTCGTCCCATAGATGGGATTGTTACCCCAGAAGAAGGCGTAGCCTGAGTTGGTATTGAGCAACACAAAGCGCCCAAAACGCTGGTAGTTATAGAGCGTCACCGGCAGGATGCAGGCAGCGATCAGGGCCACGGAAAGGATCGTTGAAACAATGGGCAGGCTGCGGTTGAGTCGGAAGCGGGTGATCCAGATCCAGAGAAAGAGGAATGGGATGAAGAGCAGGAAGACTTGTCGCAGCACAAGGGTGACGGCGAGGGAAAGTCCGAGGGCCAGTCCCAGGAGCAGGTCGCGCCGCTTGTCGGTATTTTCTGAAAGCTGCACGCCAAACCATAGACTGAAGAGAATGGCGGTGATGTAAAAGGGCTCGGTCATGAGCGCAGCGCCGTAATAGAAAAAGTACACATACACAGCCACGCTGGCGGCGGCGAGCCACCCAATAGTTTTGCCAAACAGTCTTTCACCAAGACGATAGGTGATGTAGGGGTGCAGGATGCCGACCAGCACGGCTTGCACGATGCGCGCGGCCAACGGATGCGGACCAAAGAGGGAATAGACCAGGACGAGATACAACGTATACAGAAAACTCCAGTGTGCGGTGGGCGCATCGGGACGGGTGATGGGCCACCACAACTCACCGAACGAGAAGCCATGGCCACCCAGCACGCGCAGGGCCAGGTTGTGATACGAGATCTGGTCGAATACGCCGGGGAGCTCGACCACCGTATCGCCCATGGCGAATGCAACCGCCACGCGCAATAAAACAGACACCGCCAGGATCAGTGGCAGTGGCTGTTGAAGGAGTTTTCGCAAATTCAGGTGAAGGGAAAGGTTATTCTTCATAGATGGGGTTCATGGCAGCCAGTACTACCTGCCAGTCATATTTCTGCTCAGCCAGTTGGCGTCCGTTGCGCGCCAGTTGCTCCTGCAAGGTTGGATCCTCCAGCAGGGCGATCACGCGTTGCGCAAAATCTGCAGCGGTATCAGCGACGATGACATCGCGTTCGAGTTCGGCGTGGATACCTTCGAGCCCGATCGTGGTGGTGACCACCGGCATGGCATATGCGAACGCCTCCAAAATGCGGACGCGCATTCCGCCGCCCGCACGCACGGGCACCACCATCAGGGCGCTTTGCTCGAAATACGGCGGCAGCTCAGGGACGTAGCCCGTCAGCCGGATGGACTCGGGGTTGGCAATGGCGAATTCCACAAAATCCTGCGGCGGGTTCTTGCCAATGATGGTGAGCGTCGCTTCGGGAATGCGCTGGCGGACCAGTGGGAAGACCTCAGTAAAGAACCAGCGGATACCATCGGCATTGGGCGGGTAATGCAAGGTGCCCAGCGTGACAATGTTCTTCGAAGACGCTTTGCGCTTGATCGGCTGGAGTTGGGTTGTATCGACGGCAATGGGCACAACCGTCACCGGCGCCGCCCGTTCACCGGGTTTGAGCCCTGCAAACTGTAAAGCTTCCTCAAGACCGGCCTTATCCACATCGGTGACCGCCAGCACATGATCGACAGTTTTGAGCAACCCGCCTTCGTAGCGTTTGACGCGGCGGGTTTCGATCCCCAGCACCGGCTTGAGGAACCAGCGGGCGTTATCGCGCATCCGCTCCACAATGGACCAGACCGCGTTATGCGCATCGAAGATGACTTTCGGCTTTTTGCCAGATGCGAGAGCCGCAGCTCGTAAACCGAATTGCACCATGGTCAACTGGTCGGCATGAATGAAATCGAAGGATTGCTCCTGCACCAGCCGGTTGACGGTCGCCTGCATCCCCGGCAGGTCATCGCGTTCGATCAGGAACGGCAGTCCGGTCAGATAACTCCGCACCATGTACTTTACATCGGCCAGGCGCGAACGTCGGATGGGTACTGCATGCACGCCTGCACATAGTTTCTCCAGCGCAGGCAGAAACTGCTCCTCCTCCGGGCGCACGAACGAGACCAGCGTGACGGCATGTCCCTGGCCGATCAAGGCCCTCAGCACATGCCAGGTCTTGACCTTGGGTCCGGCATCAGGCGGGAAGGGAACGATCTGGGTCAAAAAAAGGATTCGCATGGCGGTCTTATTTCAAGTTCAGGCACAGGCCCATCACATCGATATTGGAACGCAGTTCCTTCTTCGCCTGGTCGTTCTTCGATGGCACAATAAACCCAACGCACCACACCAGCAGTTTCAACAGGCTCATCACAAAGAACAACAACCGCAACAGGAACGTGCTCACGAAACCATAGTTCTTTTTGTAGAACATCATCTTGCCACGGTACACCATCTTGCGCCGCTTCCAGCGGTCCATGCTCCGGCCGCCGAAATGGATGATGGACGAATTCGGCAGGAACACCACCTTCCAGCCGGCCTTGTTCAAACGGTATTGCAAATCCGCTTCATCGCCGTAGATGAAATAACTTTCGTCGAGCAGGCCGATCTGATCGAGCGCCGCGCGCCGCACCAACAAACACGCTGAACTCATCCAGCCGGTTTCCTTGATCTCGTTCGAATCGCCATGCGAGGGATACCCCGTCCACAACAACTCGCCGATGTGCGTCACGATCAGAAATTCTTCGAGCAGGGTCGAGAATGGCGCAAAGCCCGATTGGAACGAATGATCGGGGTTCAACAACTTCCCCGCCGTTGCGCCTGCTTCGGGATGCGCATCCAGATATTCCACCAGCACATCCAGTGCCGGCCCGTTCACCAGCGTGTCATTGTTCAACAACAGCACATGCCGTCCGTTCGTCGCTTCGATGCCCTGATTGCTGGCCTTGCCCAGCCCCACATTGCCCGCGTTCTGGATCAACTTCACCTGCGGATATTTCTCTGCCAACATCTGCTGGCTGCCATCCGTCGAGCCGTTATCCACCACCACGACATCGAACGAACTCTTCAGCCCGCCCTCGTACAGGGATTTCAAACACGGATCGAGATACGCCTTATTGTTCCAACACACCAGCACAATGGACATATCCACCACGGACGCTCCGCCTCGTTCCACCCGGTTATTGTTCGCTGAACCCGACATCTATTCCTCCCCTCGATATTTTTTATCCATCTCGGCGATCTCATCGTAGGTACCGAGGTCAATGTACGTGCCGTGATCCATATGCACGCCCTTGAACTTCATACCCAGCGCAATGGCATCATTCATGATCTTCGCAAAGTCCGAGATGCCCTCTTCGAACACACACTTGTGCATGTACTCAGTGAACTTCGGGCGCCAGACAATACAGCCCCACATTTGGGTCAGGTCTGTCTGTTTGGGTTTATCGTCGATCTGTAAGACGCGGTTTTCGCTATCCATGCGCACCATGCCAAATTTCTCAGGGCGGTCGGTGGTGAACATGCCGAGCAACACATCGTCATCGGGTGTGGCGGCTTCATAGACGCGCTTGAAAATATCGTTCGGCTTCATCAGCGTATCCGCCATGCCGAAAAACACAGTCTTGCCCTGGATGAGGTGATATGCCGAATCAAGCGCATGCGCCAACCCCGGCGACGTGGACTTGGTTTTACCTTCGACCACTTCCTGCACTACATAACTGATCGTGCAGTTAAAGCGCATCCCACTGCCGAAATAACCCATCAACTGATGTTTGGTCTCGTTGACCACGAACACAATATGTTTGAGCCCGGCATTCGTCAGGTTATCCACCACGAACTGCGAGATTGGCTTGTAGTGGTTGTTGCGAATCACCGGATACAACTCTTTGGGGTACGGCAAACCCAAACGAACACCTTTCCCCGCCGCGGGAATCAGACCGATCAATTCCTCCATGTTGTCATCTCCTAAAAAAGATTAAATTCATCGAACACGCCACGACTGATTTACAGACGACTGCTCCGGCTGTTCGGCAAAGATTCGCTCCACGGCTAACAAACCGCCAAAGAAAAGCCACGGCAACACACTGGCCCGCACACCGTTCATACCGATGTTGTAGGCGAAGGGCAATACCCAATCCACCAGGAAGGCGGCCATCAAACAACCCAGCACCCCCACCAACACGCTGTACGCGTACCCGCGCGCAAAGCCGTCCTTGAGTCGCATGGTCAAATTCCAGGCCAGCAACCCCACTTCGAACAGGATCCACAAAAAGCACAGCAGACCCAACACACCGGTCTGCGCCACCAGGTCCACGAATTGACTGTGTGAATTGAATTTAATGTGATACCCGCGGATCGAAAACTCGGTGGCATACCAGTAATAATTGGCAAAGCCCATCCCGATCAATGGGCTCACCCGGCTGATATTGAGTACAACGATCCAGGCGTCCACCCGCGTGCCCCAGGAATACTGGTCGGTGGAGATCAGGTCGCGGGCCAGGTAAATACCGATCGCCAAGGCAAAGGGAATGGCCACGATCGTCAGTTTTTTGAAACGCAGTCCTACCAGCGCAGCCACTGTCACCGCTGGGGGCACCCAGCCGGACTTCCAATCATTCTGCTGCACCATGGCCACATAGAAGACCAGCAACAGGCAAACTGCTATGAAGATGCGTGGCCCCCATTTCAACTCATGATTGTAAATGACCTGTCCTGCCAGCAGGGCGGCCATCCAGGTCCACAACATACTATTGGCCACATAGCCGTTGGTAAACAGCAGGTCGGCAATCGAAAGTTCGAGCGTGCGCGCCACCACATAGATCATACTCAGACCGATAAAGGTCCAGAAGACGATCTTGAGCCAGCGCATATCGCGGATGATATTGGGCGTGACCAGCATCACCAGCGGCAATAACAGATAAATGGCATACCCGCCCGCCTGCGCCGTCATGGGTGCCTGGTTGGCGAAGGCGAACCAACTGATCTGCCCCGCTGCAAACGCGACCGTGGAAATCACCGCAAAATACAGGACGGGACGCAAGGTGCGCACGTAATAAAAGGAAAACTCGCGCTTGACCACCAGCATATCCATCACCCACAAACCGATCAGGAGAATGATGCCGATGACCGAGGCATTGACCCCGCCAGGTCCTGCAAATGGCACGAACATGCCTCCCGCCAGAATGAACAAATACAACAAGTTCGGCTGGCGGATGACAAAATACAAACCGGCCAGGGCGATCGGCAGGGCAATCAACGCGAGCATGATCTTCAGCGACCCCCAATAGGCAGCGCCCATGACCACCACGACCAGAACAGCGATCACGGCATATTGAACAAACTCCCGGCTGAGGGAGAGTCTGCGTTGGAAGGAGAAGAGCCGAATGTTGAAGTTGTAGTTCATGAGGCTGGATGTGAACGGGTCGGGGAATCCGTTGAGGGGAGATTCAGGCTGATAGAGGCGAAGCAGGCGCGGCTGGGAAAGAGGCGAGCCGTCGGGGTTTATTGTAAGGCATCCATGCAGTCTGAGAATTACAGTCTACAATCAAAACAGAATAAAAAAATCGACCGTACAACTTTGCGGTCTGCCACATGACTGGCTTTGGCGGGAAAAGTAACAGTCAACCAGAGATTCAGAAGATGCTATCCAGCAGGCGCAAGAGGTGCGGTAATGTGCCGGCCCAGGTGTATTTTTCGTGCACCAACTGCCGGGCCTGCTGTGCCAATGACTGGCGCAGGCTGGCATTGGCCAACAGTTCGACCACGCGCTCTGCAAAACGGGCAGGGTCATCGGCAATGAATAAATGCTCGCCCGAAGCGGCCTCCAGCCCCTCGGCCCCTTTGGATGTGGCTACGACCGGCGTGCCAATGGCCATGGCTTCCAGGATCTTCAAGCGTGTGCCACCGCCGCTCCACAACGGAGCCAGCGCCACCGTGGACGAAGCGATCAGCGACTTGATATCATCGACATACCCGGCCAGCGTAACGTTGCGCAGGGATGGCAACGGCAGGCCCGCATGGTCGCCGGTGATAATCAACTGTGTGGATGGCCTCTGTTCCAAAACCAGCGGAAAGACCTGCCCCACGAACCATTGCATGGCTTCATGGTTGGTGTGATAGCGGAAAGACCCGGTAAAGACCAATGTATCGGGGCGAGGGTCAACCTGCAGGTCTTGATAATCTTCAAGGTTCATGCAGTTGGGAAGCACCAACACCTGGCGCAAACCGCCAAAGTTTTCACGCACCAACTTTTGCTCCTGCTCTGAAACCACCGTGACCGCCCGATAGGCCTTCAACAAGCCCATCAGATACAGTCGGAGTTTGAGCCACGTAATACTGTTACGCAGGCGCTTCTTCCAATCAGTGGATTGGCGCGAAGCCTCCAGGCTCAGGCCGATCTCCATTTCTTCGAACACGGCGGGAGTATCGCCAAAATAAGGATAATAGGCAGCCATGGGCAACTGTGAAGCGATGACCAGGTCGAAATTATTCCCGCCTAATAAGGTCGTGATGCTGTCTGCCATCTCGCTTGAAAACGTATCGATGATCGAACGCGGCTTCAAGCTGAGGAAACCCAGCCGCGCCCTGGAACTATACGGATCGAACTCCCGCCACGGCACGACATGCACATCGGCACACAATGCCCTGACCTGCTCCGCATCAGACTCAGCCGGGGGCTGGTCGCTGAAACTGAGCAGCGTCACCGCGTGATGCTGGCTCAGCCCGCGCAACAGGTTATACACGCGCAACTTGGAGCCGTTATTGGTCGGGTAGGGATACCAGCGGGAGAGGAACAGGATATTCATGAATTGACCACTGCCTGAAGATAATTTTCGATGCCGCTCGTCATCGCTTGCAGGTCGAACCGGCTCACCGCCCACTCACGCCCGGCCCGTGCCAGCCGCAGGCGCAGCGCCGGGTCGTTGCGCAGGGCTTGGATCTGCCGGGCCAGGCTGGCCGCATCATCGGGAGGAAAGGTCAGAGCGTTGACGTTCTCCACCAGGATCTCGGCGGCGCCGCCAACCGGTGTGCCGATCACAGTCACCCCGGAGGCCATGGCTTCCACAATGACCCGCCCAAACGGCTCAGGCCAGATGGAGGTGAACAGAAAGATATCGGCGGAGCGGTAGAGGGCAGGCATGGTTTCCTTGGGCTGGGCAGGCTTGAGGTCCACATAAGAGGCGAGGGAGTGTTGCGTGATCAGGTTGCGCAGGTGGGCGACATAATCCGGTTCGCCGTCGCCGACGATGTTCAGATGCAGGTCGGCGAGTCCGATCCGATGCACGAGTTCAGCCACGGCCAAAATCGCCGTGTGAACGCCCTTCTCTTGTGTGAGGCGCCCGATATACAGCAAGGAAAGTTGGTCATTGGAAACTTTGGAATCGGCAAGATATGGCCTGGTATCGATCGCCCCGGCAACGACACTGGCCTTTGGCGGCGTGAGACCCTTTTGGGCGAATTCGCGCTGCATGAAAGCACTCGGAAAAAGCACATGCGCAAATTTCAACATGGGGCGCGCCTCTTGTGACAACGTACGCAAGGCCAATGGGCGCAAAAGCAATTTTGGCAGCCCGGTCAACAGATTGCGCGGAGCGGCATTCCAATAATTTTCGAATTGATCCGGGAGGGTGGGCCAGTAATCACCCATGTAATAGACCACCCGCCCCGGCAACAGTTCTTCAGCGAGGGCGGGGAGGGAACGCGGCAGATTCCACATGCCCCAGACCAGAATGGCTTCAGGGCGGAAGGAGGCGACCAAGGCGCGCAAACCAGCCAGATTATTTTGCTCACGGCGTTTGCGATGGGTGAAGAATTGAAAGGCGTTCTTGAGCGAGGCCAGCTCCATCTCAAGGTGCAGGGTTCGCTGCACCCAGGCCGGGTCTGGGGTGTCGAGTTTGGCTGCGCCAAAGTCGCTGGTCAATACGCAGACATCGTGCCCGCGAGCGCGCAGGGCTTCGAGCACTTCCTGGCACCATTGTTCATAGCCCCCCCGGCTGGCAGGCGGATAAAAATTGGAAAGGAAAAGCAGCCGCATGGTCAGGTGGCCTGCTGCCTGCGACTCTTCAAACGGTCGAGCAGGCGGGGGCCGAGCAGGGTCTTTAACCACATGCTCACCACCTGTTGGTTGAGCAAGCGCCGGGGTTCATGACCGATGGCTTGCGACAGGAACGAACGCGCCACTGAAAGTTCACGCGTGTTGTAGGCCAGCAGGCCCAGCGAGTAATAAGCCGTCGACTGGATCGCGGCTCGCCGGATTTTGATATCGGCTGGTGTGGAAGGGTCCGTAAACAAACGATCGAGCATGGCCAGCAGTGACCGGCTATTGCGCCGCACATTTAATGACTGCAAGTCACCCATGGCACCCTTGGGCTGGTCCCCGCATCCGAGTTGGTAGAACGTATCCACCTCAGCGAGCAAAGCGGGGTGAATGCCGGTTATTTTTTGAAAGCATTGATACGCGCGATCCGGGTTGCCGTATTGCAGGTATTCCACACACGAGCCCAGATAGGCACGGGCATAGGCGCGGTGGGCTGCGGAGTCGCCTGTAGAGGCAGGATCTGCCCCCACGTGTTTCGCCAGCACGGCCAGGCGGGCGGTCAACATGCGCTGCGGGTCGGTGGACATGCTGCCCGGCAATACGCGGTGCCGGGTGAGAATCTGCGGCGCATGGATGATCTTGTAGCGCCCGGTCGCGCGCAGCCACACATCCCAATCTTCGCAGGCCCGCAGGGTTTCATCGAACAAGCCGACCGCTTCATAGACCTCCCGGCGCAGGAAGATCGATTCGGGGACGAAGAAATTGCCATCAAGCAGGGCGGTGTACAGTTGGTCGGGGTCCACGGGGCGGGATTCGACCTGCGGCAGGAGGTTATTTTCGTGATCGACAAACTGATAACCGCAATACACGCCCATGGCTGCCGGGTCGTTTTGGAGGGCCAGGACCAGTGTGCGCAGATACTCCGGTTCGTACATGTCATCGGCATCAAGTACGCCGATCAGGGCTCCGGCCGCGGCGAAAAAACCGGTATTACGCGCGGCTGAAAGCCCGGCATTGGTCTTGTAAATGTAATTGACCTGTGTACCGAACTGCGCCACCACTTCACGGCTGTCATCGGTGGAGCCATCATCCACCACGATGATCTCGTAATTCCGATAGGTTTGCGCCAGCACACTGCGGATCGCGTCGCCCACATAGCGGGCGTGGTTGTAGTTCGGGATGATGACACTGACCAGCGGCTCAACGGGATTTGGCATACACCTGCTCCAGGTAGGTTTCGAGATTGTTCACCATGACGCGGATGTCAAATTTTTGTTGCGCGGTCTGCACGCCGCCTTCAGCGAGGTGACGGCGCTTCGCAGGCTGGTCAAGCAAAAGGGCGATACGAGCCGCGAGGGCGTCCGCATCCCCTGCAGGAAAGAGCAGTCCGTTCTCGTCGTGCAGGATCGTCTCAGCAGTGCCGCCATTGGCCGAGCCGATCACCACCAAACCACTGGCGAGCCCCTCTTGCATGATGCGCGCCAAAGGCTCGGCCCAAATGGATGTGAGCAACAGTACATCGAAGCGCCCCAGAAACTCCGGCAGTTCGGTACGAGGGATGGGCGCATGGAAGGTGACAAACTCCGCCAGTTGGAATTCGGCCACCAGCCGGTGCAGGCGTTCGACATATTGCTCATGGCCCTTGCCCAGGATGGTGAGATGGACTCGCTTCCGCTTTTCAGCCGGTAGTTGGTTCAACGCCTCGATGCAGGTATGCACCCCTTTGTGTTCGGCCAGAATGCCCACAAAGACCAACGAAAGCACACCTTCGCCCTGATGCGTGCGCCGCGCCGCCTGCGCGAGATACACACTGAGATCCACGCCCTCGTAAATGACGGGCGCATCCTTGAGCGGAACACCCGCATCCAGCAATTGGTCGCGCTGGGCGGCACTGCAACAAGGCGCATACTCGAACCGCAAAGGGACCTGCGTCCATTCATCGCGCAGCAACAAACGGGCGGGAATCCGCAATAGTTTTTTCACAAGCGTTTTAGGCAGGGATGTGGCGGGCGCATCCCAGAATTGACGGTGCATGTTGGCTTCGATGGGCCAGGGATTGGCGAGGTAATACACCACCCGCGAACCCATCAGGCGTTCAGCCTCCCACGCCAACCGCTTGGAGAGGTTCCACATACCCCAGATGAAGACGATATCCGGCTGGATTTCTGCGATCAGGCGGCGCAAATGACCCAGGTTGCGCGCGTTGGTCTGCGGATACACCCAGGCATCTTTCATTTTATAGAACTGCAGGTCGCCTTCCAACGTCAGCAGGCGATGGATGTTGCCTTCCTGAAAGGCATGGTCGTAACCGTAGGTGCTGGTGAGCACGGTCACGGCATGCCCGCGCCGGGCCAGCCCATCAACCGCTTCCATGCACAGGGATTCGTAACCGCCGATGACATGCGGAGGATAAAAGTTGGTCAGAAAAAGGATCTTCATGCGGGCTTCCCGTTCGTCACAGCAGCGAGGATGGCTTCAAGCCGTGTGAGGTATTGTTCCCACGAATGTTCGCTGACGGCATCTTCCCGCGCCTGCCGGCCCAACCGTTCACGGAGATCGGCATCGACGATCAGGCGTTGGAGGGCCTCGGCCAGCGCGGACTCATCGCCCGGCGGCACGAGCAGCCCGTTCCGGCCGTCCTTCACCACATTGACGATCTGGCCCAGCGCCGAGGCCACTACGGCTTTGCCAGCCGCCATGTATTCGAAGAGCTTCATGGGCGAGAGCCACATCTCCTGTTGCATGGGCGGCACAGGCACCACGGCCAGGTCGGCGGCATTGATGTACCGCGCAACCTCAGCGTGCGTGATGAAACCGGTGAAGGTCACCGCATGGGTCAAGCCCAGGTCGGCAGCGCGTTGACGCATGCGGTCACGCTCGGTGCCGTCCCCTACCAGCACCAGCCGCGCCTCAGGGTGTGAACGCAGCACCAGCGCGAAGGCTTCGAGCAGGGTGGTCAGGTCATGCCATTGGTAGAAACTGCCAACGAACACGATCAGAGGCTGCGTGGTCAGCGAAAGCAAGGCCCGGGTGTGGGCGCGCAGGTTCGGGTCCGGTTGGAAGCGATGCACGTCCACCGCATTGGAGAGGACGTGGATGCGCTCCGCAGGCACGCGCCAATTCGTCACCAGATGTTTCTTTGCCGGTTCAGAAACGCAAATGATGCAGTGCGCGGCGGCCAGGTTCTCACGTAACAGCGCCTGCGCCCGGAGGCGTAACCACCCGGCGAGCGGACGTCCCATGAAATCGAGTTCGGCGATCTGGTCGGCATCAAAGAAGATCACATAAGGCTTGCCGAGCCTCCGGCAGGCCCGCGCCACACCCACGTTGTAGAGCGAATTACGCTCGAAGGCCAGGTCGTGCCCGGGCAGGGTTTGTAATACGGCATCCTCACGCCGCCAATTTGAAAACACATTCAAGTAGGGAATGCCCAGGGCCTTCTGCACGCGCCACACGAACTTCGCCGCCAGATCGAACCAGGCGGCTGCGGTCCAGGTTTGCGCGGCGGGCGCAAGCGCGTCGTCACCAGGCGCGACCATGCTGCGCTCCAGGTCACGCGGCGCGAGATAGGTCAGGTCATGCCCCCGCGCGCGCAGCCCATCCGCAATGTAACGCTGCTGGATGTGCGCGGCATCTTTCGGCGCGCCGCCGCGCATCTCGTCGATCCACAACTGGTCTGGCAGACAATATAAGATCTTCATGGGATGAAAAACACCGCCTCCGACTCAGCCGGTCACTGCCGCGCCGCAACGGGCCTGTTCCTTTCTTCCAGCACTTCGCCATACGTTTTGATAAAGAAACCTCCCGCCACCCGCGCCTCGAACGGACTGTTCACATAGAACTCACGCGCCGCGCGCCCCAACTGTTCGCGCAAAGTTTGCGATTCGATCAACGATCCCAGTTTCTCTGCCAGGCACTCCGGCTGTTCAGGCGGGCAGAGCAGGCCATTCACAGTATCTTGGATCAATTCCGGAATACCGCCGACATTGGTGGTGACGATCGGGCAACCATAGGCCATCGCTTCCACGATCACCAGCGGCTGGCCTTCGAGGATCGAGGAAAGCAGAAAGGCATCGGTGTGGGTGAGGATGCGCTTGAGTTCTTCACGGCTGGCAAAGGCCCCGGGAAAGATGGCGTCACCATCCAAACCCAGGCGGGCGGCTTTGGCCAGCAGTTCCTCGCGCAGGTCGCCTTCCCCATAGACCTTGAATTCCACGTTGGGATATTTTTGTTTGACAAGCGCGGCTGCATCGAGCAGGTAGGTGAGCCCCTTGGTGACATAGAGTCGCGCCAGTGTGGTGATGGTGAAAGGGCGAGCCACAGGGAAATCGTAGGCCCGGGTCCATTGACCATCAAACGGGTCAGAGAGCAGCGGTCCGCGCACCACGATCGGGCGGGTGACCTTGCACACGTCACGCAGGCCCTCCGCCGATTTCTCAGAGACGGCGATCACCCGGTCAGCGAGGTTGATGCTGGCTTCAAAGCCCTTCCACCAATTGAATTGCGGATCGGGGGTCTGGTGTTCTTCGTAAACCACGGGGATACCCCGGGCATGCGCCCACTCAATGGCGAAGAGCAGGGTGGTGGTGTAGCCCTGGATATGATAGATATCGGTACGCCAGCGCCGCTGCCACATGTTCAACAACCACCGCCCTACTTGCGGGCGATAGTCATGACCGAGGGTGGCATTCATGATGCGGCCGTTAAGAAAGTTGTAGGCGCTGGTCCAGGCCGCAGTGAAGGCACGGCGTTTGAACAAGGCCAACGTCAGGCCCAGTAAAAAAGTCAACGGCGTGAGGAGCAGCATTACACCGCGCAGAATCTTTTCTTTTGTGGGCCAGTCGGTGGCGAGCGCAGAAAGCCAGCGCGGGGGTTGCACCAATGGGATGTGGTGCTGCGCCAGTCGCTGCGCATACTGGTTCTCAGGCGCCACCCAGGCACAGGAGAGATAGCTTACCTCCTGTCCCTGTTGTTTGAGGCCGATCGCCAGATTGGCGGCATATTCCTCCAGCCCGCCGAACTCCTGCACATCGTAAGAGATCAGGCAGACTCTCATCCCAGACGTTTCCACAAAGAGCGTATAAAGACCGAGAGCACGCCGCGATTGAACAGGTAGGAGAGGTCGCGCCGCCACGCCCGCACAACCTTGCCCGGGACCTGCCTGTAATTCCCGGCGTGAAAATCTTCGAAGGCCCGGTTAACCAGGTAGGAGGCTTCCAGGCGGTTACCCGCTCCCCCAGCCACCTGATTCAGCAACGGGCGCAGGGAGGTGAGCACCTTGAAGACTTCAACATACCCGCGCTCGTGTTCGAAACCAAGCAGGTGATAGGTGGTCCATTGCATCAGGGGCTCATCGATCTGCGCGCCGGTGCGTACGGCTTGCCGGAAATAATGACGGCCGTCTGCGATCCGGTCCCAGATCACGGCCCGGATGGCGCGCCACATATACCCACGTTGCACCGCCCACTGGTATTGTCCGGCCAGTTGCGGCAGATCTGCGTTGAGCACGGCGAACATATCCTTGAGGATGTTCTCGTGATCGAGGTTGTCATCGATGATGAGTTCAGAGAGCAAGAATTCCACCAGTTCGCTGGGGTTGTCATGAATGACTGCAGGCGTGAGGCCCACCAACCGCCGCAGATATTTTTGGGCCACCTCATTTTCCCGCTGCATGAGCGCCAGCGAGATGATGACCATCATATGATGCTTGATGGCCTTGTAACCCAGTTCCCTGGCTTCGGCAGGACAGCGCGGGTCGTTCAGTACCCCGGCCAGGGCACGTTCCACATCGTGCAGGCGGCCTTCGAGATTCTTGCGTCCGCGGCCGGAGTGATAGCGGCGGTAGTTCAATGCGCGGTCGATCCCCGCAAACTGGCACCCGGCCAGGGCCAACCGGCAGGGAAAATCAGTGTCCTCCGCAGAACCCATTTCCGGGTTGAAGAGTCCCGCCTTGAAGGCCCAGTCGCGGCGCAGAACTGTATCGCTGGGAGAAAAGGGGAAGCCCTGCATCAGATCGATCAGTCCCACCTTGAGCGGGGGCCGCCACAATTCACGGATCGTGGAGGCAGAATGGTTCAAGTCGTACCGGGCATTGTATGAAACACCCACTTCGGGGTGCGCCGTCAGGAATTGAACATGCGCAGCGAGTTTCTCCGGGTGGAACAGGTCATCGGCATCGAGCAGGGCAAAGATCTCGCCTTTGGCAGCCTGCATGCCGGTGTTACGGGCGGCGGGCAGGCGCAGGTTTTTCTCGTGAACAATGTAATGAATGCGCGAATCGATGAAACGCATCATCACCTCATCCGTGTTATCGGGCGAGGCGTCGTTGACCACGATGATCTCGAAGTTCTGGTAGGTCTGATTCAATACGCTTTGAATCGTCTCTGCCAGGAATTCGGCCTGGTTATAGGCGGGGATGATGACGCTGACAAGCGGAGTAGCCATGGGTTGTATTAGATGATATCCGCGAACTGGAATTCGACCCGTTTAAAGAACCAATAGCCAAGCGCCAGAATGGCAAACGAGACGATCGCCGCGGGCAGAAGATAATCCCCCGGCAGGGTGTTGTAGATCATCACATCGCGATAGGCGGCAATGATCCCAGCCATGGGGTTGAGGAAGTACAACCAGCGCCATTGTTCAGGCACCAGTGAGATGGGATACAGGATCGGCGAAGCATAGAACCACACCTGAATGACGAGGCGGAGCAGCGGGTCAACGTCACGGTAGAAAACGTTCAGGGCTGCGGAACCAATTCCAAGTCCGAGCATGAGCGCGAGTTGAATGATGAAAATGAGCGGGAGGCAGAGCAGTCCCAGTGGCGAGAGGGGAATCCCATAGGCGATCACAAGGATCACCAGCAAAATGAACGAGATGCCGAAATCGGCCAGGCGGGCAAGCAGGGCGGCAATGGGCAGGGCCTCGCGCGGAAAGTAGATCTTGCCGACCAGGTTCATGTTTTGCACCAGTGACATGGCCATATCGCTCAGGGAGGAGGCCAGCAAAGTCCACGGCACCACAGCCGCATATGAGAACAGGATGTAAGGCACACCGCTTGTATCCACCGGCACAATGCGGGTGAAGACAAGCGCAAAGATGGCGACACTGGCCACCGGCTGGACGATGGCCCAGAACCAGCCCAGCGCCGATTGTTGGTACCGACCACGCAGGGTACGGACTGTCCATGCCCAGACCAGGTCACGGGTTTTAAGAAGTTGACGGGCTTGTGTAAGCATTATGATTTTTCCGAAAGTTTGACCTGTTTCCAACTGCGCTGCGGCTCAAAGACACTGGCATGCGCCTCACGCCCGGCCGTGCGATTCTTGATCTCGAACCAGTCGGTGGCGCCTTCAGCCGAGCCATCCGAGTCATCGGCATTCATCATCCACGAGATGGCGTAATACATGCCACCGAACAACTGGTTCGGCTCCAACTTGACAGAGATGATGCCCGAGCCTTTTTCCAGGGTGACCGGAAACTCATCGAGATGGGTGCGCAACAGACACACCGAAAGACCATCCGAGCGATAGATACGCACCAACGCATTGGCTTTGCCAATGTCCTTGAAGGCGGTGTAGTGAATGCGGATCTCCAGCGACTGGTCGCCGTAGGCCTCTGTAACCAGATCGCCGTGTTCGTCCACCACATCCATTTTCACCACTTCCACGGCGCCCTCTTCACCACCGCCAGCCTGATGCAGTTTTTCAAGGCGGCGCTTTTCGAGGTTCTTGTTATACAGCTCGATCACATCGCTGCTGGTGCCCGCATACAACAACTGGCCGTGCTCGATATACAGCGCGCGCTCACACACCGCCCGCACCAGGCCCATATCATGCGAAACAAAGATCAGGCTGGTGCCGTTGTTCAACAACAACTTGATGCGGTCAATGCATTTCTGCCGAAACGAAGCATCCCCCACCGCCAGCACCTCATCCACCAGCAGAATGTCCGGCTCGATGCACGAAGCCACGGCAAACCCCAGGCGCACCGTCATACCTGAGGAATAGCGCTTGACCGGCGTATCGATGAATTCCTCGATCTCCGAAAACGCCACGATCTCATCGAACCGTTTCTGGATGTCACGATACGTCAGCCCAAGGATCGTGCCATTAAGGAAAATATTCTCGCGGCCGGTCAGGTCGGGATGGAATCCCGCTCCCAACTCGATCAGGGCTGATAGCTGACCATTGACCTCCGCCACACCTGACGTCGGATTCGTGATCTTCGCCAACAGTTTGAGGATGGTCGACTTACCCGCACCATTCGGCCCTACCAAAGCCAGCGACTGTCCACGTTCGAGCTCGAAACTCACATCCCGCAACGCCCAATGGAACTTCTTATCGGCTGAAACTTCCTCCCGCCGCACAGCCTGCCTGGCCCATTGCGAAAGGACCGCCGGGAGGCTGGTGCGGGTCAAACCCAGGTTGTAACGCTTGGTCACGTTCTGAAATCGTATTACAGGCGGCATGCACACTCTCCGTAAATAGGTTCAAGTATGGTCAACTATCGAATGATTCGATGTAATAACCAACCTTTTCATAATAGCCATTGATCGGTCTGACAGTTTCGCCAGCCGTGTAATAATACTCGAGATGCATGGCATTCGAGCCTTTTAAGTGTCTTGCAGGATCAAATATCTCTCCTGTAGGCTGGTAGAAAAACCCCAGATACTGGCTTGCCAACCCCGCTGGCACAGTCATGTCTGGCAAGGGCGTCCCGGCCAAAAAGTTTACACAAACTTCAAGCAGGTCCACCCCGGTCACAGATTTGATCAAGCGCCACATATGGCAGCCATCCAATCGGGGTGTCACTTCAACGATTCGGGGGCCATGAGGTGTCAGAATGATCTGGTAGTAAACCGGGCCATTTTGGATACCCAGCTCGCGATTGCACAGCGCCACCAAGCGGCGCGTCTCTTCCAAAAGGTCACCTATACAGGCTCGAGCAGGATACACATGCCCACGCGGCAGGCCACCGGCATACCCTTCAACCACGTAGCGGTCTGAAACCTCATTGAGAACTGTCTGGCCATTCACAATAAAAGTATTGGCAGATACCTCTGGCCCGCTAAGAAACTCTTCCACGATCAAGGTACGGCTGCGAGAGAACCCCAAAGCCGTGTTCAATCCGGCTAGGGCCGTTGCCCGATCCTGCGCCAGATAAACCCCACGTTGTCCTTGATTATCAACCGGCTTGAGAATGGCCGGATATATGTCCCAGCCATCCAGATCAGCTGGCGTGGTGATCTTCGCGTGGCGGATAGGGCTGATGGCATGCGCCGAGAGGAATGCCCGTAACATTAATTTATTCTGCAACATTTCAGCTGTTTCAGCCGAAACAAAAGAGGGTAGCCCCAATTTCTCAGAAACCCGAGCTACTGTTGGCATGGCCAGGTCAGAGCCGACCGTATAAAGCAGGTCAATCTGCCTGGCACGCGCCAACGTCTCCACCTGCTCCGCATCCACTACGTTGACCAGTTCAAAGTGATCCACCGCAGCAAGACCGCGACCTTCCTGACGATAACTGCAACCGATTACCTGCCAACCACTCTCCTTCAAATAATGGATGAGGTCCACCTGGGCATTGCCCACTCCCAAGATAAGAGCGGTGCGGCTGGAACGGACAGGGGAGGTCATGCAGCCTCCCTGACAACTATCAAGCCGAAGAGCGAATGAAACAAGGCAGATATAAGGCCACGATTGAACAAATAAGCTGGGGCGTTCCAAAAAGCACGAAAGGCATTCGAGCAAGTCTCAGCGAAGCGCTTTTGAGCATAGCGTTCGAAGGCCGAATTGGCAAAAAAGTAACCTTTCAAGCGGCGTTCGATATGGCCCCCCCCCAACCCGGAAAGCCGCTGGCAAATCCGCGAAAGTGCGCTCCGCGTCTTCACAACCCCAAATTCAGATTCGTAAGCCAGCAAATGTGAAGTGACCCACTGCAGCAAGGTCTCGTCAAACTGAAAGGCCAGTATCCTGACCTGGGAAAAATATTCGAAAGCCTGTGCTTCACGCTCCCATAGTATAGCCCTTATGCCCTGCAGCAAATACCCACGGCTAATAGCCCAGGGTAAATAATCACCTAAAGCACCATGGGCATCTGGCAGATGCTTAAACATCGCAGCTAATACTGCTTCATGACTGGCCCCTTCATCATCGATACTATCCAGGATCAGGTCGTTGACCAGAGCCGGAGGCTTGCCATTCAACAATTCCGGATTCAAGCGTACAGCCTCTGCCAGTAACTCCCGCCCAAGATCCACTTCAGCCTGCAGGTAAGCGACATAGGCCCACATGGAATAGATGTTGGAAGCAGCAAAATCGCCCAAGGTTCGCACCTCCGGCGGGCAGCGTGGATCGCGCAGAATGATCTGCTGGCAGATACGCTCCGCTTCACATTGTCTTGCCACATTCTTTACAATGCGCCGCTTATGATACCTGCGGTAATTGAGTACCCGGTCAATCATGGCAAACTTGCAACCAGCCATATAGAGGCGCCCACAGATGACAATTTCCCTGCCGCGATAAAAGGTCTTTTCCTCCCAAATTTCATCCAACACGGCCCACTCCCGGCGTTGTACCCAAACACTGGGTGCCAAGGGAAAACTGAGCACGAAATCTGCCAGGGTCAACTCGGCTGAAGGGCGTAAAATTTCACGAATAGCGCCAGAAGATGGATAAAGTTCGAAGCGCGAATTGTAGGTAAACCCGATTTCGGGGTGCTGTTTTAGATAATCAACATGAATGCGAAGTTTATCAGGATGATACAGGTCATCCTGATCAAGGTGGGCAATGATCGCCCCGGCCGAAGCCAGAACACCTGTTTTACGCGCATTGGCCACGCCGCGATTGTTTTCATGCTTCAGGTATCGGATGCGCGGATCCTGGAAGCGGTTTAACACCGCATCGGTATCGTCTGGCGAAGCATCATTGACCACTAACAATTCAAAATCTGTGAACGTTTGATCAAGCACGCTTTGAATGGCTTGGCCCAGATGTTCGGCGCCACCATAGGTGGGAATAATTACGCTAACAGCAGGTGGATACATAAAACCATTTTTCTTATATAGTTCAGAAAGTCATTATGGAGCCTATCATTTCACTTATACAACCCGATGTTGGTGTAGACGAAGGTCAAGTAGGGCATTGAACTGAACCTGCAGCAAGAATTGAAAACTTCTTTTGCATGCGCCAAGGTCTCAACTCCAGAAAAGTCACTCATAACTCAGAATCGGACAATCGGTAAGCAAGGGTTTGGACAGATTGCAACTTTCTTAACGGGCGTATATCTTCAGTACTGTGCATAACTGCCTGATATGCAGATTCCACTTGGGCAACATCCAGCCAATCACCCAGACGTTCCCATTGCTGATACAAAGGCCACAGAGCATCTTTTCCAGTCACTTGCAAGCTATCTATATCCAGCCGCAGGGGAATTTGGTCATAGCCAGCAAAGGGCCCAATGTGTAGAGCGGATGGCAAATAGCCGGCAATACGATGTTTAAGCAGGTACTGACCAGTACGGATAAAAGGTTCTTCTGCATAGGTCCCAGGGATAACCGCCAAAGCACCATAATAACGTCGAAACACATCCCCCATCAAACGCCGCCCTTCCAGGGCTACTCGAGGGAGAGATAAGCAAAATTGAGCATATCTTCGATTGATAAATGGCGTGGCTGCTCCATAAGCATGATCGCTCAAGGTCGACTGAAATGATGTGAAAAAACGTTGGCGGCTCCACAACTCAAACAATAGCGAGCGCGGAAACTGAGAGCCTTTCAATTGTGAAGTTTGCCTAGCGACCTCTGATGCAATCTCATTCAGAGCATCGTCAATTGAGAATCTTAAGAGCTCTTTCAACTCCTTAGTGGTCCAATGCTTATACCATTCTTTTTTATATATAACGCTGCCCTTGTCATACTGCATCAAACTGGAGCCTGAGAGGACATCCCCTACAAATCCTGAGACCAATCCTTTGCCATACTCAG
>CAZJMZ010000010.1:0-4418 GCA_964547115.1 uncultured Anaerolinea sp.
CACAAAACATGCCCGGCTTTTACTAATATTCCTTTTCCTGCTCGGATGCGCGCCGCTGGCGACGCCGCCATCCCCCAACCCAACTCAACCCCTCCCGCCGACTCTCATCCCCAGCCCCACCGCCTCCGCCACACCCACGCCTGCTCCCTCACAAACAGCCTCACCCACCCCGCCGCCGCACCCCATGTCCATCCAGGCCCTGCGGAACGGACAATACCCCGGCTCAGATATCGTCATCGAAAAAGAATTGGAACGCGGCGCCAATTACTCCCGCTATTACGCCTCCTATCTCTCTGAAGGCCTGAAGATCTACGCCCTGCTCACCGTCCCGGACGGCGAACCGCCCGCCGGAGGCTGGCCAGCCATTGTGTTCAATCATGGCTATATCCCACCCGATGTCTACAAGACCACCGAACGCTACATTGCCTATGTGGACCAGCTCGCCCGCAACGGCTATATCGTCTTTCGCATTGACTATCGTGGCCATGACCAATCGGAGGGTGTCGCCACCGGCGCGTATGGCAATCCCGGCTACGCCATCGACGTACTGAACGCCGTGGCTTCGATCAAACGCTTCCCGCAAGCCAACCCCGAGAAGATCGGCATGTGGGGGCACTCCATGGGCGGCTATCTCACCCTGCGCGCCATGGTCGTTTCGCCGGATGTAAAGGTCGGTGTCATCTGGGCAGGCGTGGTGGGCTCGTATGAAGACCTGCTCTACAACTGGCGGCGTACCAACCCCGGCGTTACGCCGTCTCCATCCTCCACCGGCCGCGGCTGGCGCGGCGGTTGGGTGGAACAATACGGCACACCAGAGGAAAACCCCGCATTTTGGAACTCCATTTCCTCCAATTCATACCTGGCCGACCTCTCCGGCCCGATCCAATTGCATCATGGCACAGCCGATGCCGATGTACCTCTGCTATTCTCCGAAACTTTGTGGCAACAGATCATCAACGTGGGTGGCTACGTCGAGTTGTACAAATACGAAGGTGACAATCACAACATCTCGAACAACTTCAGCACTGCCATGAGCCGTACGATTGAGTTTTATGACCGGTATTTAAAAAATGAGGTCGGACCGTAGGGTCCGACCTTGGCAAAGAAATTACTTGATCGAAGTCGTTCTATTTACTTCACCGGTACGCTGGTTACAACGTCACTATTGGTAAAGATCAGATCAGGGAATACTCCTTCAGGGGTGAAGATCAACTTATCCGTATCCTTGATCGCAGAGGCGTTGGCCAGGGCAATTTGCAATTGCAAATACGAAGGATTGTTGGCATACAGATCAGCCAGCGCCAACTCCTTGGCAAGGTCCACCAAAGCCTGTTCAGAGGCTATCTTTTGCTGCAACTGCGTCAGCTCCAATTGAGCTTGAGCGTTGACTTTTTCCTGCTCGATCACGCCCAACTCAGCCTCCAATTGCTGTTGCTTCAACTGCTGGAGCGTGACCTGCTGGCGAGCTTCTTCCTGCAATTTGGATTGTTCAACACGAATACGCCCTTCTTCCACTGCCTGCTGGGCAGCAGCCTCTTGCTTGGCTTTTTCCACATCCTGTTTGGCCTTTTCAGTAGCCAGACGACTCTGCACAATGGCATCCAGAGCCGCTTGCACTTCAGGTGAAATGGTCACCTGCGGCACAGCAACATTCCGCACTTCCAAGCCCAGGGGATCAGCCAAATTACTCAACTCTTCATCAATACAGGCTCTTAATTCATCTCGACCAGAACCGATCACAGCTTCATCAAACTTTTTGTCCCCTACGCACACTTTCATGGCTTGCAAGGTAAAGGCTGTCATACGTTGCTGTAAAGCAGTATCGTCTGTATAGATGGAGTTGTAACGCCCATAGTTAGACTTAAGGGTGTCTGGCTCGCTGGAGCGAAAAATATCCGCAGTCACCTGCAAGCCAATGCGTTGTTTGTCAAAGGTGATCAACTCAGGGTCATCCACCACGACCGCCACTGCACTGGTTCTGATCTTCACCAAGCGCACAAACAAGCCGATGTCATAGGCAATGCCAGGCTGCTTAATGCCCACTACTTGTCCGGCTTCAATTGCCACTCCGACTTCGTTATTCTCGATCACCTCAAAATACCAGAAAGACCGCATTACAGAGAAAACAACGGCCAGTACAACAACGAGAACCACCACTTGGATCAAGGTGCGCGGCACTCTAAAATTCGCAAAGGGATTTGGACGCTCTGGTCTGGGGTCACCGGGCTTTTTATTCATTATGGCCTCCTTGTAAACAAATTGAATTCATCTTATTGCCCAATTTTACAGAACAAATCCATTATACCAACAGCAAATATGACCGGCATAAAACTCACAAGCCTACGAGCTATATCAACACCACTTCCACCAACTCGCCTGCGCTCAAACCTGTGGCATCGGGGTGAATACGCAGCAAGCCATCGGCAGAAGCAAGGGTAAAGATCAAATTGCTTTTACCAAAGATGGGCTCTGCGATAAAGTCCACCTCTCCAGTCTTTTGACCACCGATCAATTTAACAGGCCACCAATCTTCACGCCCAGCTTGCGATGGCAGATTGACCGTCAGACGAGCGTGCACAGTGGGTTTTGGCTTTGGCAACGCGCCCAATAATTTCTCGATCACCGGCACAACGAATAAATAACCGTTCACCAGGGCGCTGACAGGATTGCCGGGCAGGCCGATCACAGCCTTGCCAGCGCATACGCCCAGGATCGTCGGCTTACCGGGGCGCGTATTGATGCCATGCACCAGCACGCCGGGCTCACCCAATTGCCGGATGACGTCGGCGGTCATATCGCGGGTGGAGGCAGACGAGCCTGCCGTGATGACCACCACATCACATTCGGAAAGCGCCTGCGCCGCCGCTTCATTCAAAGCCTTAAACTGGTCACTGATGATCCCGTAGCGTTGTGCAACGCCTCCGCTTTTTTCGACGAGCGCCCCCAGTGTGTACGAGTTAATATCCCGCACCTGCCCCGGTCGTGGAGTCTCGCTCGGGTCGACGACTTCGTCCCCAGTCGAAATCAACCCTACGCGCACTTTCGTGCCTACGCGCAAAGAAGTAATTCCCAACGCAAGCAGTCCGCCGATTTCAGCGGGACGCAGGACGCTACCACGCTGCAGGATCAATTGTCCCTGCGCCACATCCTCCCCGATGCGGATAAGGTTCTCCCCCTCTGCAATGGATTTGAAGATTTCGATTTCGGGATTCTTTGCAACCGAACCCACAGAGTTCTCTGAGATTTCGTTTTGAGATTCACCGTGGCTAATGGCCTGAGTGTATTCCAACATTACCACCGCATCGGCGCCTTTGGGCAACATACCGCCAGTGTGGATTAACGCGCATTGACCAGAACCGATCTCGAACGCGGGCGCATCGCCCATGGGCACTTCGCCGATCAGGGTCAAATACGTGGGCAGCGAATCACTCGCGCCAAAGGTATCGCGCGCGCGGACGGCGTAGCCATCCACAGTGGTGCGCTGGAAATCGGGCAATGGGTGCGGGGCAAAGATATCTTCGGCAAGCACTCTGCCCAACGCTTGGAGGACATTGATCGATTCAGGAGCAGCCGTCCCTGAGGCAAGATGCGAGAGCAGGAGTTGGCGGGCTTCTTCGGGCGGGAGGAGCGTCAGGAATTCGGGCATGGGCTAAGTTTCAGGCGTCATGTTTCAAGTGTCAAGTGTTGAGTTAGCGAGTCCAGAAGGTGAAGGCGAGGAAGTAGGTGGTGAGTCCAAAGACGCTGAGGGCGGTGGCTTGAAGCAGGGGCCAGTTGGGTTTGGCACCGTTGGCAATGTTGCGGAGTTGAAGAATTTGAAAAAGGGCGAAGGGCAAGGTGAGGAAGCCGGGAGCGAGGATGGTTAGCGGGAGGCTTACCGCAGGCAGCGTGAGCAGAAAAATGTAGGCGAAGAGGACAAAGATGTGATGCAACGGCATGACCCGCTCCCAACCGAGGCGTGTGAGGAGTGTAATGCGCCCATACTTTTGATCCTGCGGAAAGGTTTGGAAATTTTGAACAATGAACCAGGCAAAGGCGAGCAGGGTCAACGGGATGGCAAGGACCAGCACAGGATGAGTCGACCCGTATTGCAGGGTAAAAGCGACGGATGGGTAGATGTAAGCAAGTTGTATCGCAAGAATTAGTTCGCCAAATCCGCGATTGAGGAGGCGCAGTGGAGGAGCTGCGTAGACGAGGAGTATGGCGATGGCAAATACGAGAAAATAGAAAGCGGCAGGCGGCAATTGGCGGGCGTTGTAAAGGAGATAAGCCAGCGCGGCAATGGAGGCCAGAGAGGCCATCGAGATGTAGAGCGCGTTCTCCCGTTGTTTGCGGCGGGTGAGACGGGTTTCATTTTCAAGGGCTGGTTCGTTGTGCGGGCGGTAGACTTCGGGCAACAGGTTGGTGACGAGTTGCAGGAG